>JBPCXM010000331.1:0-3836 GCA_051008535.1 Pseudomonadales bacterium
GGCCCGATAAAACGAAAATGGATTTCGCCCATCACGAATGCCGTGCGGTCTTCATCCACCATTTTGTTAACCGGGTAACCCAGCGCGCGAAACATATCGTGCTCGGTGTCGTTAAACCAGCCCAGCATGCGCGGAAAATACACCAGCCCAAACGGGTCGGACTCGCCCCAGTTTACGATCAATTCTTTCCAGTACATTATCATTTAGCGGTGTCCATTCTTTGACTGCAATCTTACGTTGTAAGCTTCCCAGTATGACGTGTTTCGCTTGGCAAAAAAAGCGCGACCTATGCGCTGAGTGATAGTGGCTGCACAACAAAAATACAGCTCCTTTATATATAAAATAATAGCACTTGCTAATGCTTTTCAACCTAAATAGTATGGCTTTGTACAACCGTTCGCGCTCAGGTATTTGATACCAAAAAAATAGCATCTAACAAACAGGCGGGAGAGCTGCAGTGTCTAGTCGGCAAATCAAAACATATAATTTCGGAACAATTTCTATCTTCCAACGTAGGTTGGTGCTCGCCGCGATTGCAGCTCCGCTCATTTTCGCGTCCGGAGTTACGCGTGCAGACGTGTTGGAGGAAGTTATTGTTACGGCGCAAAAACGCGAGCAAAGCTTGCAGGATGTTGGTATTGCAGTTAGTGCTTTTACTGGCGATCAATTGAGCTCGTTGGGCGTGATCGAAAGCTTCGATATTGCCGCCTTCAGTCCAGGGGTACATATCAGTGGCAATCTTGCGGGTCAAAATACCCAGTTTACCATTCGCGGTGTGACCCAAAACGACTTTAATGACATTGTGGAAGCACCCAATGCCGTGTATCTCGACGACGGTTATCTCGCTATCGCCCAGGCACAAACGTTTGCCGTCTTCGATATTGACCGGGTAGAAATTCTGAAGGGTCCGCAGGGAACTCTATTCGGGCGTAATGCAACCGGCGGGCTGGTACACTACATCAGTCGCAAGCCGAATCTGGAAAAAGTCGAAGGCTATGCGGATTTCACTTACGGACAGTTTGATACTGATGCCGATGCAGATCAGATTCGTATCGAAGCCGCCGTCGGCGGGCCGTTAACGTCACAAATTGCTGGACGCGTCGCGCTGATGTTTAACAAGCACGACGGCTATTTGGAAAATCTCTATCCCCTTGATGAATTTGGTGCCGCTGCTGTAGGTGCAGGAACCAGCAACTCTCCCGGCGCAGGCGCGGGTGCCGATTTGGGCGACAATGATACGCAAGCCTTCCGCGGTTCGCTGCTGTTTGCATTTAACGATGCGATGTCATTAAACCTTTCCGTGAATTACGCCGAGAGCGAGGTGGCAACCGGGCCGTATCAATCCAAGGCCACCGTTGGTGTGCTCGACGCCGGCGGGGAACTTATCGATGTTATCGATACGGGACCGGAAGAAACACGCGCGACGATTGCCGCCGACGGCAGCGACGGAGGCTCGGACCAGGGCAATGGCGGTACGCTCGGCCCGCCCTTCGGCAGACCCGTGCCTGGGGGCGACTTCTTCGGTTACATTGATCCCGACGGCGACGATTTCACGACTTCGGGGGACTTCGCCTTTGAAGACAACGGCGAGACCGAAACCACGGGTTTTACGGCCAAATACGAATGGGAGGTCAGCGATGGTCTGACGTTCACTTCGATTACCGACTATAAAGACTATGAGAAATTGCTATTTATCGACGTTGACTCGGCGCCGGTTAATCAGCTGGCGAACTACGCCGGGGTCGATGCCAACAGCTTTACCCAGGAGCTGCGCGTCAACGGCGAGACGGAAAGCACTCGTTGGGTGGCCGGCTTCTATTATCTGAATATCGATAGTGAGTCGGACAACGGCTTAAAGGCGCCATTGAACAGCTTGCCGGTGGTTTTCGGTGGTTTTCCACCGGCCGGCGCCAATGGTGTAGACATCGGAGTCGACGCTGAACTGCAAACCGATTCCTACTCGCTATTTGGCCAGCTCGAGTCCGATCTCAGCCAGCAACTGAGGTTTATCGCCGGCTTGCGCGTGATACAGGAAGAAAAAGACTTCGATATGAACCAAACCTTCTATGCATCCACCGGTAACGATTCAGTACACAATGGTGAAGTGCTTTTCCCTGGCCGTCCCGCGCCGTTTAAGGATGACTCCAGCGATACACTATGGGCGGGCAAATTGCAGCTCGACTGGCGCCCTAACAATGAGCTGTTGCTATACGCCGGCATCAACCGCGGCGTCAAAGCCGGCAGTTTTAATGCGCCTATACCCGGCGGATTGCCATTTCCAGACACGACCTTGCCATACGATGAGGAGGTGCTGACCTCATTCGAAGCGGGTTTTAAGGCTACCCTTCTTGGCGGCACCACCCGCCTTAATGGCAGCGTGTTTTATTATGATTATAAAGACTATCAAGCTTTCCTGTTTACCGGCGTGAGCGGTGTCGTGGTTAATGCTGACGCGGAAAATCAAGGTATTGAATTAGAACTGCAAACCTCGCCAATCGATGGTTTGGATATTCTGCTTAATTTCGCCTGGTTCGACGCGACGGTCAAAGACGTGCCATTTAGAATAGGTTCGCCGCTGGCGCCGCAAGATCGGGATCCGACCTACGCACCGGAGCTGCAAGCCATGGGACTGGTGCGCTACGCATGGTCTGCGCTGGGTGGGACTGTCGCGGTTCAGGGAGACGTTAGCTATTCCGATGAGTATTTCTACAATCTGCGTAATTTCGACGCTGACAAATTCGATAGCTACGTGATGGTGAATGCTCAAGTAAGCTGGCAAAGTGCCGATGAGAATTGGACCACAACGCTGGCCGTGCGCAATGTGACCGACGAGCGCGCGGGTATTCAAGGATTTGACCTTGCGACGCTATGCGGCTGCAATGAGGTGTCTTACCGCGCGCCGCGTGCCTACTCGATTGGGCTGCGTCGGGACTTCTGATACGCTCAGTGACTAGAAGCTAAGAATACAGGATCAAAGTAGTGGGTAGTTCCAGACGCCAGTTTGTAAAAACATCTGCTATTACACTGCCATTTCTCGTTGCCGGTAAAGTCCTTTTCTTATCGCCTGCCGAGGCATTTGCGGCCCAGCTTCCCACTCAACTGCTCTCAACCACCGAAGTTGAAACGCTGCATGTGCTGGCGGAAGCGATTGTGCCTGGCGCGCGAAAAGCTGGTATTGCGCACTATATTGATAAACAACTAGCGGCTGCTGCTGAAGACAGCTTGCTAATGTTAAAGTACCTCGGTGTACCACCTCCTTACGCAGGTTTCTATCAGAGTGGATTGGCGAGTTCGGTTCAACTAGCGAAGGATCGTTTTGAAAAACCTTGGGCTGCGCTGAACCAAGAGCAAGTTGGTACATTGGTCGATGCTATAGCCCAAGACAATACACCCGGCTGGAGTGGTGCTCCGGCTTCATTTTTCTTCTTCGTTCTGCGGGCGGATGCTACCGATGTGGTATACGGTACTGAAGAAGGATTCGAGCGCATAGAGATGCCCTATATGGCGCATATCGCTCCGGTCGAGAATTGGTAGCGGTATGCAACGCATACCTGCCAAAGACCAAGTCGACGTGTTGATTGTTGGTGCGGGTGCTGCCGGCAGTGTTGTTGCCGCGAAAGCGGCTGACGCAGGTAAACAGGTGCTGCTGCTAGAAGCGGGTCCTGAGCGCAAGCTGAGCGACTTGACCAGCTCACAGATCTGGGCGCGAAAGTTGAAGTGGGGTGGCACGCAGGTAGAGGAAGAAGGTAACCTGAAGATTGGCCATAATTTTAACGCGGGCTATGGTACCGGGGGTAGCGCACTCCATCATTACGCCGTTTGGCCACGGCTACATG
>JBPCXM010000332.1:0-3812 GCA_051008535.1 Pseudomonadales bacterium
TGGGAAAGGATTCCATCAGCCCGAATGGCCATCCCGAAATTAGCAGCATTCCAGAACTGTTAGATATGATCAATCGTATTCGTGACGTCACCGGCAAGCCCGTAGGTTTTAAATCGGTGATTGGCGCCTATGGCTGGCTTGACGAGCTATTCACGCTGATCAATCAACGCGGCATCGAATCGGCACCGGATTTTATCACCGTTGACAGCGGCGATGGCGGCACTGGCGCCGCACCGCAAGCCTTGATGGACAACGTTGGTTTGCAGCTCAAGCACAGTTTACCGATTGTGGTAGACAAGCTGGTGGAACACGGTTTGCGTGACCGCGTCAAAGTCATATCGTCGGGCAAACTGATTAACCCCTCCGGGGTGGCTTGGGCGTTGTGCATGGGCGCCGATTTTGTTAACTCGGCGCGCGGCTTTATGTTTTCATTGGGTTGTATTCAAGCCTTGCAATGCAACAAGAATACTTGCCCCACCGGTGTGACAACGCATGATCCCGACCTGCAAAAAGGCCTGGTACCGGAGGATAAAGCCGAGCGCGTATGCCACTATGCAAAAAACATGGTGTATGAAGTGGGCTTGATCGCGCACTCCTGCGGCGTCTCCGAGCCGCGTCAGTTGCGCCGCTACCATGCGCATCTAGTGAACGACCAAGGCGCTGCGGTGCCGCTTAATATTATTCACCCAGATGCGAAACCGCCCGCAACTGCGGTGCCGGAAAAGAGTGCTGCGGCAGAAGGTGCCGTAGCGTAAAATTGCCCTAGCCAAGCAGACATTTATTGTATGCGGCAACTGCGTTTGCCAAACCCATGCGAATGCAATCCACCGTAAACGCATGACCTATTGAGACTTCCAACAGTCCGGGTAACTGCGCAAACTGTGGCAGATTTTGCAGGTTTAAATCATGCCCGGCGTTCACGCCCAGCTCGCAGTCAAGTGCCGCATTGGCCGCATCACAAAAGGTTCGGAACGCCTTGTCGACCTCGGCATTTTCTTTGAACGCGAGCGCGTAGGGTCCGGTATATAGTTCGATGCGGTCGGCGCCGGTTTCTTTTACCAGCTTGATTTGCTCTGGGTCGGCGTCCATAAACAAGCTAACTCGACTACCCACGGCATGGCAGGCCTCTACCACAGGTCTTAGCTGTTGGCTTTGCGACCTCAGATCGAAACCATGATCCGACGTTAACTGTGTGCTTGAGTCGGGCACCAGTGTGCACTGCGCGGGTTTGACCTGTTTGATCAGCGCCATAAAACCTGGGTAATCGCCGACATCGATGCGCTCGCTGCGGCACGCACCGGCAAAGGGGTTGCCCTCGATATTAAATTCGACGCTTAACATTGCCGCCAGTTCACCGACATCGCTAGCGCGAATATGGCGCTGGTCCGAGCGTGGATGCACGGTAATACCCGCAGCGCCGGCTTCAACGCATAGGCGTGCATGCTCGGTGACGCTGGGATAATCGCCCTCGCGTGAATTGCGAATTAGGGCGATTTTGTTGAGGTTAATGCTGAGCTGAGCTGTCATATGTACTCCTGCCAGGTGATATTGTCGTGTTCAGCGCTAAGCAGGCCGCCCTCTGCGACGTTGCACTGGTTTGACATAGGGCCCGCTATGCCTTAGAGAAAACGCCTGGCACTGGACAGCTTTTGGACTGACTGAACGCGGCAATATCACCTGGCAGGAGTACTTACCAAGCGCCGCACAGACTTAATCACGACGGCTTCTATCGGCAGATCTTGCAGGTTTTCGTCCCAAATACCGGTTTCTTGTATAGCGATATCATCTACTGTGGCCATGCCCTCAACGACCTTCCCAAACACGGTGTAACCCGCTTCTCCCATGCGGTAGTCCAGCTTAATATTCATGCGCACATTGATGAAAAATTGCGCCGTCGCACTGTCTGGATCATTGGTGCGCGCCATCGCTATCGTGCCGCGTTCGTTGTGCACACGGTTTTTGGATTCATTAACAATCGGTTCGTCGGTGGGTTTCTCTTCCTTGTCAACGTCAAAGCCGCCGCCCTGAATCATAAAGTTGGGAATGACGCGGTGGAAAATCGTGTTGTCGTAGAATTTTTTATCGACGTAGGACAGAAAATTCGCCACCGTGATGGGTGACTCTTTCTCAAATAGTTCGATGATGATTTCGCCATGCGATGTTTGCATCGCAATTTTCGGATTATCGGCCATGCAGAACGAAGCCGCGCAAAGCACCCAGGCTCCGATAAACAAATGGATAGCAAATGGTTTTTTCTCGAGCATTCAATCATTCCTCTAAAACACTTTAAATATGACCTATAAGCTGTTTACGGTAATACTTTTTTGAATGGCTTTACTGTCACAGACCGATACACCCCAGCCGCCACAAACGGGTCGGCATCGGCCCAGCCCTGTGCCGCCTCGAGGCTGTCAAACTCGGCGACCACAAGACTGCCCGTGAAACCGGCGTCGCCGGGTGTGTCGTTGTCAATCGCAGGGTGAGGGCCGGCTAGCAGCAGTCGCCCCTCTGTTTTTAGTTGCTCGAGGCGCGCGAGGTGATCGGGTCGGACTTGTTGGCGCAGCGTCAGACTGTCGGCGACGTCCTGACTAATGATGGCGTATAACACTTGCGGTTTTCCTTCGTCTATTGGTCTTGGGAGAGGTTCTTTATCTCATCTTCTTTCAAATGCGGAGCGAGAATAATTACAGTAACGATCGACAACACGATGGTAAAGCCGATGGAGCTATAGAGTTTGTAACTGACCCAGAACTCTTGCGTATAGCCACCGAACGCCACGTAAAGATTGAGGGCGCCGACTACAAAAAAGTAGATAGTCCAAATGATATTCAACCGCGACCATACTGCTTTCGGGACGTCGATTTGCCCACCCATGGCGCGTTCCATTAGGCTTTTGTTACCGATCAGCGGTGCGACTAAAAATGCGACCGCCAGGCCCCAGTTAAAAATGGTCGGCTTCCACTTGATAAACATATCGTCGTGAAAAACCAGCGTCAGCGAACCCGCGACCAGCACCACGGCAAACAATAACCACAAACGTTTTTCGACGACGCCGGTGATGAGTTTTGTCAGTACCACCTGCACGAAGGTAGCAATAATTAACACCAAAGTTGCTGTGTAAATTCCGTCGAAGGTGTACTGAAAACCGCCGAGGCTAATCTCATAGCCATTCATTTTGTAGACAATGAAAAACAGTGCGATAGGAACTAATTCTGCCAGTTGTCTCATGGAATTCGCTATATAATGCCGCGCTTGCTGAAAGGGGTAGTTTAATCTAAGTGAAGTATAAGTGTTGGTGATTTTCCCGTGACGTTTGATTTACATACACACAGCACGGCATCGGACGGCAGTCTCGCGCCGGCTGAGCTGCTGCAACTGGCGCAGGCTAGAGGAGTGTCTGTACTCGCCATTACCGACCACGATACGCTGGCGGGTTACTTTGCCGCGCGCGACTGGCTGACTTCAAGCGATGGTCAGCACACAGCGCTAACGCTTATCCCTGGTGTAGAAATTTCAACGCAATGGGGCCGGCAAGGAATTCACGTGTTAGGTCTAAACATTGATCCTCACGATACGCGCTTGCTAAAACTGCTTAGCGCTCAGCAACAACTGCGTGCACAGCGTGCCGCCAAAATTGCCCGCAAACTGGAAAAACTAGGTATGCCGGGTGTGGCGGACTATTTGTACGAACACGTCGGCGAAGCTACGCAAATTGGTCGACCGCATATTGCCAATAGCCTGATGGCACTGGGCTTCGTTGAAAATGCCGAACAAGCCTTCAAAAAATATCTCGGTAATGGCAAGCCTGCGGA
>JBPCXM010000333.1:0-2791 GCA_051008535.1 Pseudomonadales bacterium
TGGCTCGCCTCATCTTGTCGCTGATTACTTACCCGGAAGAATTTCTGGAGGATGAGAAAGCCCTACGAGCATTTCTGGAAGCCTTTTTGGTGCCCTCCTTGTTGAAAGACGCCTAAGCTAGCGACGAAATCAACGTTCGAATTTAGGGAGGTACCGAAACGCCGGTCACGCTTCAAATCCACCCCGAGGATGCGAGTGCGCACAGTATCCACACCGGTAACCTAGTTACCCGGTCGTCCAACACCGGCGCGATCAATACTCCCGTGGAAGTAACCGACAACATAATGCCGGGCGTAGTGTGCATGCCGCATTCCTCGGGGAATAAACGCCAGGGTAATCGCCTTTCCGTGGCCAATCACCAGCATGGTGTCAGTATGAATGACATCACCGTCGCAAAATTTATTGACGAGCTATCCGGCAACTGTGTAGTTCACGGCGTGCCGGCAAAGATTTCTCACGCGGTCTAAGCCAATAGGGAGTATTGAGCACAGGACCGCGACATACTGCTTTTCTTGAATAGCAACCAAAAGCTGGAAAATGAGCTGCTGCATTCCCTCGGGATCCTCAAGGCCCTTGACGCGTAACGTCCAAAGCTACGGATTTATGCAACCATCGGGTATGCTCATGTCATTGCCGGGCAATCGCGGAGAGGGGCACCATCAACACCGATGCGCGCTATATGGTTTGGTTACTGGATTTCCTATCCAACCTCGGACTAGATGCAACGGAAATTGCCAGGCATAACCGGATTACGACCGCGCAATTACAAGACCCCGACAAGGCCGTAACCTCGGAGCAACACAAGGGCGTCCTAAAGGAAGCCCTGATTGCAAGCAAGGATTCCGGCCTGGGCTTGAAGCTGGGTCTGCAGCGCTCGATCGCCACCCTCGATCAATTTGCTTACCTGATGATGAGCAGTGCCACATTGCGTGAATCCAACGAAGTTGGCTTGCGCTATCAAAATTACTCGGGGCGGTTTTCAGGCGATTTGATCATTACCTCCTTTAGTGAAATCGACGGTGAGGGTTGCTACCAAATCCATGCCAAGCCCACACTTGGTGAACTGCGGCTGCTGGCTATCGAGGATATCGTCACCAGCATTCTCACCACCTGCCGCTGGGTACTGGGTAAAAATCTGCCTATGACGCGCCTGTGCTGCGATTATCCTGCACCGCCGCATGCCGGGCGTTACGAGAGTATTTTTCAATGCCCGATACAGTTTGATATGCCCGCCACCCAGCTGTTTTTTGATGCGGCCATACTCGACCAGCCCCTGCCTCAATCCAGCGTGCAGAGTGCAGTGCTATATCGAAAACTCTGTGAGGAAAAAAGCATTTCTCGCAATCAGGGCGATGTCGCCTGGCGGGTGTGGCAAATCATTGTGCGCAACCCTGCCGAGCCCCCTGTGCTAGAAGCCGTTGCCCGGGAACTACACTGCAGTGCGCGGACGCTCAGCCGCAAACTGTTGGCCCAGGGTTGGCAATACCAGCAATTGATCGACCAGGTGCGAGAGATTCACGCCCGACGTTATCTCAGTGATCCAACCGTGTCCATCACCCAGGTCGCTCAGCGGCTGGGTTATGCCGACAGCTCCGGATTTCATCGCGCATTCAAAAAGTGGACAGGCCGCTCCCCCCGGGCCTTTCGCCAGGGGTTGTTCGCCCGCTGAACAGTGGCCAGATCGGACAGAAAAATGTCCGGATCGGCGATGTACCCCGCAGCGCATATATCTACCATAGTCATTTCCGTAATCACTCAAGGTGCCCGGGAGAAGCCCCATGAACAAATATGACGGGTTGGATCAAGCGATGGTCGAGCGGTTTGCCCCCCAGCCGGGCGGACGTCCGCTGTTGCCTGAGCTTAGTGAAAAAGCCCGAGTTGCCCTGATGTGCCGGATGCTGTTCAGGGAAGGCTGGAATGAGCACATCGCCGGTCACATCACTTACCGTCTGCCCAACGGCAATATTCTGACCAACCCCTGGGAATTGGCCTGGGATGAATTGACTGCCAATGACATTATGACCCTTGACGGGCGGGGCAGAATCATAGAGGGAGAGTGGAACATCACGCCGGCGATTGGCCTGCATATCGAGTTACACGCCCTGCGGCCCGATATCAACGTCGTAATACACAACCATGCCCAGTGGAGCGGTATCTGGGCCAATATGCACCGGGTACCGCCAGTCTATGATCAAACCGGCGCCCACTGCGGCGTCGAGTTACCGCTCTACAACGAATACGCCGGGACCTTTGAAGACAAAGCCACCAGCTTGTCCGCGGCGAAAGCGCTGGGCAATGCCAAGTGGGCGCTATTAGCCAATCACGGCGCCCTGGTGGTCGGCAAGGACTTACGCCAGACCCATCTGCGTGTGATCACCCTGGAGTGGCGCTGCAAGCGCGCCTACGAAGTGGAGTTAGCCGGTGGCGGCGTACCCCTCAGCGATGAAGAGGTGAACAAAGTCAGCATCACCGATGCTAATGGATTCCCCTTTTGTTGGGAGGCCATGGCTAGGCGCGAACTGCGCGCTGATCCCACTATTCTCGATTAACACCATTGGTCGCGATCAACGAAACAGGAATGGATCATGTCAATACAGATTAGCTCTCTTAACAACGTTGGTGTCGAAGTGTCGGGCTTTGATATTAATGAACCGATCAGCGATGACCTCAAAACCGAGCTGAAAGCACTTTGGTATGAGCATGGCATTTTGCTGTTTCGCAATCAGGACATCACCCCGGAAAAGCAGATCGAGTTCAGCCGTATTTTTGGCCCGCTGGAGATGCATCCCCT
>JBPCXM010000334.1:0-9857 GCA_051008535.1 Pseudomonadales bacterium
CTCTCATTCCCGCTACCCGCACTGCGTGTAAACCGACTGCCAGCGGCTCAATCAGGGCAGCGCTCTCTATGGCCAATTCGTCCGGCAGCTTGATGGTCTCCAGCGCGCCGGTCGCGACGTATTCAGCGAATCCGCCCGGCTGATCAATGCCAATGCATTTGAGTTGTGCACACTCAAATGGCCAGCCATTAACGCAGGCTTTACAAGCACCGCAGGCAAGAAACGGCAGTGAACACACCCTATCGTCATGCTGCCATTTGTTTCTAAGCGACTTGCCTATTTCCGCCACTTCACCAACAAACTCGTGTCCGAGGATGGCGTTGCAGGGCACCGTGGCCGCGCCTTCCCGCGTGGAGTGCAAGTCAGTACCACAGATACCACAGTAGCTGACCTTTACCACCAGCTGATCCGCCTCCGGAGTGGGGTCGGCAACCGTTTCCACTACCAACGGCTTACCGACTTCCTTAAATACAGCGGCTTTCACAGAATCTCCTTGTTGGATTGTCAGTTGCGGGATGAATGCACCTTAGCCGATGCAAATAAAGCAGTCAATACTGATTGTTTTGGGGTTTAGGATCTGTTATCTTCGTTGACTGCCTACGGGCCCATGACATAATGCACCAGTCTTTCAACCGACACAATCGGAGGACAGTTATATGGATCTCAGTCTCAGCGGGAAAAAAGCAGTCATTACTGGTGGCTCAAGAGGTATCGGACGGGCCATCGCCGAACGACTGGTAGCGGAGGGGGCCGACGTGGCCATCTGTGCGCGCAACGGGGCAGAAGTAGATGCCGCAGTAGCCAGCTTAGCCGAAGCGGGTGGCAAGGCCAAAGGCGCCGCCGTTGATGTGACCGATAAAGAGACGCTGCAGAAATGGATTGCAGGCGCTGCTGAGGAATTGGGCGGCATCGACATCCTGGTGCCCAATGTCAGCGCCGGTGGCGGCCAAATGGATGAAAATGGCTGGCAGGCCAATATTGAGGTTGACCTACTGGGTACCATTCGAACCATTGAAGCAGCTATGCCGTTCCTGCAGTCTTCCGGGGCGGGCGCTATCGTCATGATAGGTACCACCGCCGCAGTAGAAGATTTTCTTGGTCCGCAAACATACAACGCCATCAAGGGCGCGCTCATTGTCCATAGCAAACAGCTGAGCCAGGCCTTGGCGCCCGCTGGCATTCGAGTCAACTGTGTCTCTCCCGGCCCGATTTTTATCGAAGGCGGCGCCTGGGATTTTATCAAGAACAATCTTCCCGATGTTTATAATGGCGCCATGGCCAGCCAGCCGTCGGGTCGCATGGGTAGTGCAGAGGAAGTTGCCAATGCCGTGGTCTTTCTGGCCAGTCCGGCGGCCAGTTGGATTACCGGTGTCAACCTGGTGGTAGACGGCGGCTTTACCAAACGCGTTCAGCTCTAACCCTATGAGTAAGTCAGATCGCATTGATGTGTATCTCGTTGCGGGTGGAAAATATCACGATATCGATTTCGCCCGCCTGGAGTTGCTCAAGCTGCTGTCTGAGCAAACTCGTCTCAAGGTTCAGGTAGGCTCCGATTACAGTGATATCGATGCGATCTGCAACAGCGATTTCCTGATTACCTACACCTGTGACGTGGTCCCCAGTGCTGCGGAAACACGTCGTCTGCAGGAGTATATAGAAAGCGGGGAAAAGTGGTTCGCGCTGCACGGGACCAACTCCATCCTGAAGTTTTTGGAGCCGGATGAGCAGGGCAATCCTCAGGTGGACTGCCCCGATGATAACCCCGCCTATATGGAATTACTGGGCAGCCAGTTCGTTTCCCACCCGCCGATTCACGAATATGAGGTGCTGGTTACGGAGCCTGAGCATCAGCTGGTGAAAGACATCCCTACCTTTCGTGTCGATGACGAGCTCTACCTGTGCAAGTTTCATGGCGAGCATCAGACCCTGCTGCACTGCCACTGGTCTGATCCGGTTGATAATTTCGTCCGCGACGACTGGATGAAAGAGTCCGACGTGCAGCCGATTTACTATTTGCACCCCTACGGCGCCGGCACGGTGCTCTACCTCACCCTTGGCCACTGCCGCGGAAAGTACGATATGCAGCCCCTGATAGAAGAATACCCTGAGCCGGAGTTCGGGGCCTGGAAAACAGACGAGTATTACGAACTCCTGCGCCGTGGTATTCGCTGGGCTATGGGATCTTTGTAGTTGGGAGAAGCTTAGTGGATCTTCAATTCGGAGAAGTTGATCTCGGCTTCCAGCGGGAAGTGCAGGAATTCCGGCAAAAGCAGTTGCCGGAGCATATCCGCAAGGCGACGGCCGATACGACGACGTTATTCTTGGAAAAGGACGTCGCCCTGGAGTGGCAGCGCATCCTTGTGGATAAAGGCTGGGCGGTACCGAACTGGCCCAGCGAATGGGGGGGGACTCGCTGGACACCTACGCAGCGTTATATCTTTACGATGGAATGCTACAAAGCCGGTGCGCCGATGTTGATCCCCTTGGGTCTAAGTATGCTGGCTCCCGTCATATTGGCCTTTGGTTCTGAACAGCAAAAACAGAAATACCTGCCCAGGATGTTGAGTGGTGAACACTACTGGTGTCAGGGCTACTCCGAACCGGGCTCGGGCTCTGACCTGGCAAGCCTGAAACTCAAGGCGGAACGGCGAGACAATCATTATGTCGTTAACGGGTCCAAGCTTTGGACGACCCACGCGCAATTCGCCGATCACATCTTTTGCCTGGTCCGTACCGACAGCACGGGTAAGCCGCAACAGGGCATCAGTTTTCTGTTGATTGAAATGGATGCCCCCGGCGTGACGGTTGACCCCATTATCACCATCGGGCTAGATCACGAAGTTAACCAAGTCTTCTTCGACGATGTTAAAGTGCCCTCGGCCAACCTGGTCGGCGAGGAAGGGCAGGGCTGGCGCTATGCGAAGTACTTGTTGGAATTTGAGCGCGGCGGTGGCATGTCGTCAGCACTGCGACAGCGCGATCTCGAGCACCTGAAAGAGATGGCGGCGGATATAAAACAGCAAGATCCGAGTTTTGACAGCGACCTGCGCTATAGCATGGACATTGCCCGTATTGAAATTGATATCCACGCCCTAGAGATATCCGAGCTGCGCGTTCTCACCGCATTGGCGGCAGGAGAGCAGCCGGGGGCAGAGTCTTCCGCCATAAAACTGGCAACGGTGGATATTGAGCAGCGCACGCACCAATTGTGTATGGACGCGATCGGCTATCACGCTTTGCCGTTCAAACAACCGCACCTGGGTACTGGCTATGAGGCCGTGGTGCCCAGTTATTTAAACGGCCGAGCGGCTTCCATTTTCGGAGGCTCGCGCGAGATACAGCTCAACATCATCGCCAAGGTTGTGCTCGGACTCTAGCGCTCGCGCAGCAGGAACGATTCGGCGATAGACACTAGAACTAGGAGGATTATTTTGGGTTTAGCTAAAGAGAACTTACGGCAGGCATACAGACAGATGAAAACGATTCGAGAGTTCGAGGATCGTGCCAACGCCGAGATAATGAATGGTCAGATCGCGGGCTTCACCCACCTGTATGCAGGGCAGGAGGCCAACGCTGTTGGTGTCTGCGAACATTTGAGTGGCGCCGATACCATTATCAGTACCCATCGTGGCCATGGCCACTGTATCGCCCGCGGCGCGGATGTGATTGGCATGATGAAAGAGCTATGGGGCTCTTCCGAGGGCCTCTGCAAGGGGAAGGGCGGCAGCATGCACATCGCGGATGTCGACCAGGGTATTCTCGGCGCCAATGGTATTGTCGCCGGAGGTCCACCGATATCGGTGGGAGCGGCACTGGCCTGCAAGATTCGCGAGAATAACAATGTGGCGGTGTCGTTCTCCGGCGACGGATCGGTCAACCAGGGCACCTGCCTCGAAGCCATGAATATGGCCGTGGTGCTGAAGGTGCCGGCTATTTTCGTCATTGAGAACAACTATTACTCTGAGCATACATCCATCAATTACGCGGTGGGCACCGATGATCTCAAGGGCCGCACCGAGGCTTTTGGCTTCCCAGTGTTCGAAGCCGACGGCTCAGACTTTTTCGCTGTACACGAGGCCGCTGGTAAAGCCATTGAACATGCGCGCGGCGGAAACGGTCCTGCGGGAATTTTCTGCGAGATGGGCCGGTTTTACGGCCACTTCGTTGGTGATCCGCAAGGTTATCGCAGCCCCAACGAAGTGGCGAATCTACGCCAGGATTCTTGCTGCCTGAAAAACTTCCGCTCCACGGTTGCACAGACAGGTGAGATTGACGCCGCCGAGCTCGATGCCATAGACGAACAAGTTCTGGCATTGATCGACCGGGCCGTCAGCGAGGCCAAAGTGGCGCCACGCCCGCTCCCCGAGCAAGTCACCAGCGATGTTTACGTAAGCTACTAGGAGGATTGCACAATGACAGAAAAAACGATGCGCGATGCAATCAATGAAGCACTTCACCAGGCGATGGAAGCCGACGATTCGGTGTTTGTAATCGGTGAGGACGTAGCCGGCGGCAACGGTAGTGGTGGTACAGTGGGCTGCGCCGGCGGTGTGTTTGGCGTGACCAGTGGGCTGTATGAAAAGTTCGGACCGAACCGCTGTATAGACACTCCCATATCGGAATCGGCCATCGTCGGCGCGGCGGCAGGCGCCGCCCTGGTGGGCATGCGCCCGGTTGCCGAGATTATGTTTGCTGACTTCATCGGCGTCTGTATGGATCAGATTGTTAACCAGATGGGTAAGTTTCGCTACATGTTTGGCGGCAAGACCAAATGTCCCGCGGTTGTGCGTTTTACTACCGGCGCCGGTTTCAATTCAGCAGCCCAGCATTCGCAGAGCATGTACCAGATTATGACAGCCTTTCCGGGTCTCAAAGTGGTCGTGCCCTCTAACGCCTACGATGCCAAGGGCTTGATGCTTTCGGCCATACGCGACGATGACCCGGTGCTGTTCTTCGAGCCCAAAGCGCTTTACCAGGAGGCTTGCGAAGTACCCGACGAAGCTTACACGATACCTTTTGGTGAAGCGGCCATGCCGCGCGAGGGCGACGACGTCACCGTAGTAGCGTTCGGACAGATGGTGGGTCGAGCTGCGGCTGCTATTGATTCCCTAGCGGAAAGAGGCATTAGCTGTGACCTGATCGATCCTCGCACTACCTCACCGCTGGATGAGGAAACCATAGTGGATTCGGTAGAGGCAACCGGCCGGCTGGTAGTGGTTGATGAGTCGCCACCACGCTGCGGCTTGACTGCTGATATCGCTGCTTTGGCCGCCGATAAGGCATTCCACTCCCTGAAAGCGCCGGTCAAACAGGTTTGTGCGCCTCACAGCCCGGTACCTTTCTCGCAGGAACTCGAAGCGGCCTACGTACCCTCGGCAGAGAAAATCACCGCTGCCATCCTGGAGACCCTGGCGTGAGTGATATCTATCCGATTGCCGTCCCCAAATGGGGTATCGAAATGGTCGAAGGGACTGTCAACATCTGGAATAAAGCGGTAGGTGACAATATCAGCAAAGGCGATGAAGTGTTCGAAATGGAATCGGACAAGATTGTCAATGTGTGGGAGTCGCCTGTGGACGGTGTGTTTCGCCGACAGATCGCTGCAGAAGGTGACACCGTAAAAGTTGGGAGATTGTTGGGAATTATTGCAGCGGCGGATGTTGACGATGCGGCGATTGATGAGTTTATTGAGAGCTATTCGGGCGCTGACGCAGAGCCGGAACCCGTTGTTGCGACGGAAGAACCAGCGAAAGTGACCCCAGCCGTACAAGCCCCGGTTGCGCCCAGCGGCGATGGCTCACGACGAATCAATCCAGTCGTGAGGCGCCTGGCAGAAGAACTGAATGTCGACCTGGACAACGTGGTGGGTACTGGTCGCAACGGTCGCGTAACCAAAGAGGATGTGCAGCGCACAGCAAAAGAAGGTTCACCGGGCGTGGAGACGAGTGCTTCCGGCTCAGGGGACGTTGAAGTCATTCCGCTGTCTCCCACCCGCAAAACCATTGGCAAGCGTTTGGCCAAAGCCAAACAGGAGATCCCCCACTACTACCTCAGCACCGAATATGAGTTGGACGGGCTGTTGGCTTATCGCAAAAAGCTCAACCTAGATTCAGGGCCGCGTGTCTCGGTCAACGACCTGTTGGTATGGTGCGTGGCACGGGCGCTGAAGGTGGTTCCGGAGGTGAACGTTAATCTGGTGGGTGATGATATCCACCAGTTCAAACACGCCAATGTCGCAGTAGCGATCGCCACCGACAATGGTCTCTATCCGACCACAATCAACCAGGCGGATACGTTAACCCCCCGGGACATTTCCAGTATTACTACGGAACTCGCTGGCAAGGCGAAGACTGGCAGCCTGACAAAGGATGACATCTCCGGTGCGTCGTTTACCCTTTCCAATCTTGGTATGTTTGGTGTTAGCACATTCAGCGCGATCGTGAACCCACCGATGTGCGCGATTCTTGCTCTTGGCCGGGGTGAACAGCGGGTAGTGGTGAAAGATGGTGCGCCAGCCGTGGCGACCATGGTCAATGCCACTCTGTCTTGTGATCACCGGGTGATTGACGGCGCTCTTGGGGCACGTTTTCTGGATGCGCTGCGGGAGGAAATTCAAGCAGCGGGCAATATCGAGGCTTGAATGGATTTATCGCTTAGCGAAGAGCAGCAACTACTCAAGCAAAGCGTCGCCAGCTTTGTGCGGGACAATTATTCCGTTGATCTGCGCAGGAAACAGCGCGACACAGACATTGGCTTTGACCGGTATAAGTGGCGGCAGTTTGCCGAGCTGGGTTGGCTAAGCCTGCCCTTCTCTGAAGAGGATGGTGGAGTCGGCGGCAACGTGCTTGACATGATGGTCGTGATGGAAGAGCTAGGGCGTGGTTTGGTTGTTGAACCCTACCTGGTTAATATTGCAATTTGTGGTGGCTTTCTCGCCCGATCTAACAACCCCCAGCGAAGCCGCTACCTGCAGCAGATTATGGCGGGTGAATCGCAATGGGGATTTGCATTTGCCGAGCCGACGTCCCGCTATAATCTGGCATCGATCAGCGTGAGTGCAACTGCCGATGACTCAGGTTACCAGCTCTCCGGCAAGAAGATTTCGGTACTCAATGGCCACGTCGCCGATTATTTCATCGTCAGTGCGCGCACTGACGGCGGAAGTCATGACCACGACGGCATAAGTCTATTTATTGTTGAGGCGAGTAAAAGCGGTCTGACACGACGGGAATATCCACTGGTTGACGGCTCCCACGGTGCGGATGTGTCCTTTAATAAAGTAAGCATCGGCAGCGATGCCCTGCTGGGAGAGCCGGCTGCTGGTCGGGCGTTGATGGAAGATGTCATCGCAGAGGCTATTGTCGCCATGGGAGCGGAGGCGGTGGGCGCTATGGATGCGCTGCTGGAACAGACCGTAGAGTATACCACGACCCGGGAACAATTCGGTCAGCCAATCGGTCGATTTCAAGCCCTGCAGCATCGCATGGCCGAGATGTATTTGCAGTGCCATTCGCTGCGCTCCCTGCTTTACCATGCTGCTATTACGCGAGCGGAAAAGCGGCCAGATTCGATAAAGGCCGCTTCCGCACTTAAGGTTAAGCTGGGCGAGGCGGGTCGCTTTGTGTCGCAACAGGCGCTGCAACTGCACGGCGGCATGGGAATGACCGACGAGCTGGCCGTCGGGCACTACTTGAAGCGCTTGCTGCTACTGAATATTCTCTTTGGTGACAGCGAACACCATCTCAAGCGTTATACACAGTTATAGGACTACCTATGGCGTCGAATTCCCATAACAAGAGGAAAATATTATGACAGCATTAGTGGGTAAGGTAGCAGTTCTTGCCGGTGGGACCAGCGGCTTTGGTGAAGCAATTGCACGCCGTTTCGTCGCCGAGGGCGCTGAAGTAGTGATCGCCGCGCGTGGCAAGGAGCGGCTGGATCAGCTCGCGGCAGAAATTGGTGTGGTGCCCGTGACTTGCGATATCGCCAGTTTTGATGACATTAAAAACCTGGCCGTTGCTGCGATAAATAAATTTGGCCGAATCGATATCGCGGTAAACTCGGCCGGTTTCGAAGATGCCTGCCCCATTGCTGAACTTGAGCCTGAGCGGGTAGAGAAAATGGTTGCTGTGCAGTTTACCGGCGCGCTGTATTTCATCCAACATATGGCAAACGCCATGGCCGAGGGCGGTTCGATTGTATCGGTTTCCTCTCTAACGGCTCACGTTGCGGCCAAAGGGCATGCACCCTACGCGGGAAGCAAGGCCGGCATTGAACACGCCACACGTATTGCTGCGGCAGAATATGGAGAGCAGGGCGTGCGCCTGAATACCGTAGCACCGACTCTGATAGAAACACCGATGACAGCACACATGTTCACGGTTCCCGAAGTCAAGGATTTTCTAGCAACGGAAATACCACTGGGTAAGCTTGGCAGCGTCGAGGATGTGGTAGAAGCTGTGTTGTGGCTGGCTAGCGACGCGTCCGGTTTTGTAACAGCAGAAAACATTAAGGTCTGTGGTGGCATGGGCTTGCGGCGCCTGGGTTGATCACTCTGCCTCTAGCGCCGTGAATATAGCCCTGTTCAGAGGTTCCTTAGTTCGCTGTATAGGTGATGGGTATTTCTTCGAGGCCGCGCAATAGGACGTTGGGCATATATTCCAACTCCTCAGCCGGGCAGGCGAGAGCCAGGTTGTCGAGGCGATCGAAAATTTCCTCCCAGGCGACGATCATTTCCAACTTCGACAAATGCTGCCCGATACACACGTGCGTACCGAAACCAAACGCAATATGCCGCTTTAGATCCTTCCGCGTGACATCAAAGCGTAAGGGGTCCTCGAACACAGACTCGTCGTGGTTGGCAGAGAAGTACTTCAATAACACCATGCTGTTGGCGGGAATGTCCACACCACCTAGCGTGTAATCGCTCTTGGTGATCCGCCACATGTTTGATGTTGGTGAGGCCAGCCGCAGGGTCTCATCAACCAGATTCGGAATCAGGCTACGGTCTTCGCGCACCTTTGCCGCCTGCTCCGGGAACAGGCATAACTGTCGCATACCTTCTGCCAGGGTAGCGGTGGTGGTTTCGTTGCCCGCGACCATGAACTGATTGCAGTAGGCTAATTGTTCTTCCAGCGTGCAGGGTCTGTCCTGGTATCTTGCGTTCGCCACCAGGCCGAGCAAGTCCTGCACCGGTTTGTCCTTGCGTTCTTCCAGTGCCTGCTGGTACCAATTGAACTGATCACGTATTCCATGGTGGGCAGCTATAAGGGATTCTTTGTCGGCTGTCTGTGACAGGCCGGTTACATTGTCAGCGGTCCATTTGAAAGCTAGGTCGAACATGTCCGGTGGCATTCCGAGCACGTGCATAATGACGGACAGGGGCAGCGGCCGGGTGAATTCCGCAATGAAATTACAGTGTTGCTTTTGCGCCAACTTTTCAAGTAGACCCCGAGTAAAGTCGCGTATCCAGGGTTCAAAGGTAGCGACATTTTGTACGGTAAAGAAGTCCTTTACTGCATCACGGTAGATCTTGTGCTCAGGATCATCGACTGTTAACAGTGTTCCCTTACCAACCACTGGGTAGGAATCCATCGCTGCCTTAACGTCTGGGTCGGAAATCTCTCCGGCAGACCCGCCTTGGAGGCTGAATTCGTTGGAGAAAATCTGTGGTGCGCGGTGTGCTTCCCTGACGAGTTCGTAGTTTGAGATTATGTAAACGCCGTTTGTCGAATCACGGTGCACTGGGGCCTGCTCCCGTAGTGCACGATCAGAGTTATAGGGGCACTTGAGTGTTTCAGGGTGGAACGGAGTCGTTGCGTCAGTTTGGGGGGCCATGTTCTCCATTCCTTACAGAC
>JBPCXM010000335.1:0-6481 GCA_051008535.1 Pseudomonadales bacterium
GTTAGAACCTGTTTTAGTCGTCAACAACCCAGGTGTAAACAGTTTCAGCAGCACCATTGGGTGGCGTAATAGTCAGCGATAAAACACCGGTACTTGGCGTCGTGTCGGGGCTAATGGTTATCGCCAAATTCTGACCTATAGTGGTGTTGTTTGGTACGGTAACACTGGAACCAGTGTCGATAGTGCCATTAGTCGTAGCAAACGTGAAAGTGGTACCAACGGGCATTGAGTTGCCCCATGGCAATATTCCGTTTACATCCGAAACAATAAGTCCATTTAGTACACTTGGGCCCGCTAGATTGATAGTTGATTGTGGCGCGCCAAAACTACCGGTTGCAAGAATAATTGGAATATCGCTTGAGTTCAGGATAACCAACGAATCTGCGATCACAACCCTCTCGGCACCAGGGCACAAAGCCGACTGGTCGATGGTATCCAAACAGGGGCCGTTCCAGACGCCGTCACCCAAGTCGCGCACGCCGTTGGAATTGAAATCTACAAAAAATTCGCCAACTTCATAGCTACCATTTTCGTTTTCATCGGCGTAGGGCTCTGGCTGATCTGCACCGGCAGTGTCGGAACCGTCGAAGATATTATTCTGATTCGCATCGGTAAAATCTTCAGCACCATTAGTGTAGGCAACGATTGTCGAGCGATAGTCACCGCGATCGCCCCCACTCAGCCAGGTTACCGAACAACTTCCGTTTTCTAGTGCACAGGAAGACTCGATCTGACCTGACTCGGGAGATACAAAATTAACACGCGTACCGTCTGTAACGGCGTTACCGTACTGGTCACTCGAAATAATGCTGACGGAAACTTCTACGCCTTGAGTATTGTCCGAAGCCGGATTGAACGGACTTAAAGCCATCGAAAACTTGCTTGCTACCGGAACGCCAGTCGAAACCGTAATGTCTCCCGATTGCGTACTGTTACCTGTTGCTGCATGCTCAGCCAGTACACGGAATATCGCATTTGCGGTGCCGCTGTAGACGTTTACTGTAACGGTACCGTCGTTACCGGTTACGCCGCTTGTTGTCGTTACCGACTCATTGTTGGAGAAACTGATTCCTCCAGTTGTGGTACTCAGACTGAACATCACCGTCTCATTGATAACCGGCGCTCCATTTTCCCCTCGCACCGTAAACGTTACCGCGGACGCTTCTACCCCGCCAATGCCTTTTAGCGCCAACTGATCTGGCTCGGGCGCATCAGCTATAATTCCGGATACGGTGTCGGCCGCGATAGTTAATGCGGTGCTGGCCTGCAAGTCAACGCTGCTTACATTTGCGGAAATCGTCAGGGCGTCCTGGCCGCTGCAACCGTTAGCTGTGTAGGTAACATTGAGAGCTCCATCGCTGGTGGAGGTATCTCCGCCAATCGTTGCAAGATCTTGGGACAAGCAATTCGAAGAAAAAGTAACTTCGATTGCATCAGTAATCAGGTTGTTATTCTGGTCGGTAAACCGGATAGAAATATCAGTCGATTCACCCGCTTCCAAAGACGGTTTGGCGATCGTGATCGCCATATCCGGAACGGCGATCACATTGCCGTCTGCATCCAGAAGATCCTCGATAACAACAGCATCATCCCCATCACTACCACAGGCAGCAAGCATTGCGCCCATACTAATCGCAAGGGCCAGCTTGCTGAATTTTTCTATCCCCTCTTGCACGGGCGAGAAACGCGAATGCGCATTTGGCGTTGCAACCGAATTGACCATTATCTTATTACTGAACATGAGCGAGACTCTCTCCGTACTGTTTAATGTATTACTGGGCCACGAACGCTAAAACGGCCATTTATTCTTTTGAGTATAGAGTAGATCTTTGGTTACGCTAGCTGGATGGGCTGTCAGCGCAGGTTTGTTGCGGGGAGCAGTGCTGGGTGCTTGTTTTTTCAAACAATATTGGCATCAGTTCACATTTCTATTTGCGAAAAGTGTGAACTAGTTCTAACGGCTTTAGTGAGCTGATGCCACTAAAGGGCGGAGGTTATACGTATAGACTTGCAATAAAAATACTAAACAAACTCAGCGCGGTCAGCACTGCAACGATGACTAGCAATAGCCGAAAAGGTCGGAACGGTTTACGTTCAATGGCGTGAATGCCTGAGGTAGTAACCTTGCGCACACGCTCAATATCTTCTTCGGAGAGTTTTTTTTCGTCGACTTCTGGCATAGGTTTATGCTGGTCGGCCCCGTCAGTTTCATGACGGGGCTTTTGACCTACTGGTGGCTCTAGAATTTAAAATGCGCTTCATCCAGTTCCATCAAGCTTTGCGCGCCCGCCATAATTGCAGCTTTATGAGCCAGCGTGCGCGGCAACAAGCGTTGATAGTAAAACCGGGCTGTAGTTATTTTCGCGCGGTAGAAATCTTCTTCGTCCGTGCCCGCGGCCAGCTTGGCGGTGGCGACCGCTGCCATCTGCGCCCACATATGCGCCAACACCACGTAGCCTGAATACATCAGGTAATCTACCGATGCAGCACCTGCCTCTTCAGCGTTTTCCATGGCTTTGCCGCCGATATGCAAGGTTAACTCGCCGAGCTCTTTGTTGCTTGCATTGAGCGGTTCAACGAATTCAGCGATAGCGCTATCGTCACCATGTTCTTTGCAAAACTGGTGAATGATTTTGGTGTAGTTCTTCAATAACTCGCCGCCGCTGCCCAACACTTTCCTGCCGATCAGATCGATGGACTGCACGCCAGTAGTCCCTTCGTAAATGGTCGCAATACGCGCATCGCGTGCGATTTGTTCCATGCCCCACTCTTTGATGTACCCATGTCCACCGTACACTTGTACCCCGTAACTGGCCGCTTCCAGACCGGTCTCGGTCAGGAATGCTTTGGCAATCGGTGTCAGGAATGACAACAAGTCTTCACATTGTTTGGCTGCTTCTTCTTCGCCGTCGTGCATTATGTCCAGCAAAGTTCCTAACCAATAGATAAAGGCGCGCCCGCCTTCAGCGAAAGCTTTCTGGGTCAACAGCATGCGCCGCACATTAGGATGCACAATAATGGGATCGGCAGCGGCGTCGGGGTTCTTCGGACCGCTCAACGATCGCATTTGTAAGCGTTCACGCGCATAGGCTAATGCGCCTTGGTATGCACGCTCGGCGGAACACAAACCCTGGATGGCAGTGCCGACTCGCGCCGTGTTCATAAACGTAAACATCGCCGCCAGGCCACGATTGGGTTCGCCAATGAGATAACCGGTGGCGCCATCAAAATTCAAGACACAGGTGGCCGAACCGTTAATACCCATTTTGTGCTCAAGGGAACCGCAGGTGATTGCGTTTCGTTCGCCCACCTCGCCATCGGCGTTGGGGGTAAATTTAGGCACGATAAATAATGAAATACCTTTGGTACCGGCCGGCGCGTCCGGCAACCGGGCCAACACGATATGCACAATGTTTTCAGCCAGATCGTGATCGCCGGCCGAGATAAAAATTTTGGTACCGGTGATGCGGTAGCTGCCGTCGACCTGGGGTTCGGCCTTGGTGCGCAGCAAGCCGAGGTCGGTGCCGCTGTGGGCTTCGGTGAGGCACATGGTGCCCGTCCAACTGCCCTCCACCATTTTCGGCAAATACAAATTTTGTTGTTCTGCGCTGCCGTGGGTCTCAATGGTGACTTTCGCGCCGTGACTCAATCCTGGATACATGCTCCAGGCCCAGTTGGCCGAGCCAATCAGTTCGTTGTTAACCACGCCACCGAAAGAATGTGGCATTCCCTGACCGCCCATCCCCTCAGGAGCACTCATTGCAGGCCAACCATTAGCAACGTACTGTTGATAAGCCTCCTTGAAGCCACTAGGAGTCGTCACACCGTCGGGCGTTAAGGTGCAACCTTCTTCGTCGCCACTTTGGTACAGCGGTGACAGCACGTTTTCGGCAAACTTTGCCGCTTCCTGGATCACTGCGTCGAGCAATTCCCGCGTCATATCTTTATGTTCAGGTAGCTGTTGATAATGTTTTTCGACGTCCAGCAATTCAAATAATACAAACTGCATATCTCGCAGGGGGGCTTTGTAGTCTTGCATCAGAACTTCTCCTTAGCTATTCAATTCGTGCGGTGCAAGGTGTTACGCACCGTACCGTAATCTAAGCTCAATTCCCTGCGTGATTTGTTTTTTATGGGTAGGTTGATGAGCAGGTGATGCATCGAAGTTTGCGCCGAACGCGCACAATAATGCATACAACGTTACCTTATTAGCATTAAACGTGACATATCAAGGTGATTTTCGGCCAGCTCCGGGGTTGCATTGGTCAAGTGCGGGATAATTCCGATACAAGGCGCGGTCAGAACAGACTTAAGGGTTGAGATATTTTCATCCAAAGCGCTCATGGTTTGCGCTTCACTGCAACTACCAACCCAAGCGGCAAGTGTCAATCCACTGCGCTCAATGGCGGCAGCAGTCAATAAAGCGTGATTAGGACAGCCTAATCGCAAGCCAACTACCAGAATTACGGGCAGCTTAAGCTCCTCGACGACATCGGCAAGTGTTTCATCGCAGTTTAATAGCAGGCTCCAACCACCAGCGCCTTCGATAACAGTGTAATCCGCGCCAAGCGTCAAGACTTGCCGGCAACTCTGCGCTACACCCGCCGCCGCCAGCTCAATACCTGCATGCCGGGCCGCTATGTGTGGCGCGATGGCTGGCTCTAATGCGACCGGGTTGATCTGCGCGTAACTCAAGTCCAGCGTGATTTCGCGCTGCAAGGCCAGCGCATCTTTGTTGCGCAAACCCTGCGCCGTCTGTTCACATCCGGCGGCTACCGGTTTTACTGCAGCGGTGCTATAACCGGCTCTACGCAGCAGGCGCAACAAACTGCAAGCGACCAGCGTTTTGCCTACGTCAGTATCCGTGCCGGTAACAAAAAAACCATTAGACATTTGGCTTGCTTGCGCTCACATACAGCGCTTCATAGCTCGCCGGTAACATGCCATCGGCATTCCGTTGCTGATCGTAGGCTGCTAGCATGGCACGCAGCCGATGTTTGCCGGTCAGCCCGCGTGGCGCGGCGTTGTTTATATTGTGTGCGCCCAGCGCCTTGAGCTCGCTCGTCAAGCCGCGTACGTCAGGGTATTGCAAAGTGATCATTTCACGCGTCACTCTACAGTCATGCAAGCCCGAGCTCGCCAGTGCGCCGTGAATATCGTCGATTGGCGTGAAGCGGTTAACGTGTACGTAGTGGTCCGCTTGGCTCCAGGCAGTACGTAATTCGCGCAAAGTCTCCGGCCCTAGGGTGCTTACATAGAGCCGGCCACCCGGTCTTAGCACTCGCTTGCATTCGCCCAGCACTGTGGCCAAATCGCACCATTGCAAGGCCAGATTGGAAAATATGCAATCGATCGACTCGTCTGCCAACGGTAAATCTTCGGCGTCGGCGCATAGCATTGCGCAATTGGTCCGGCTGTGCCCGGCTCGAGCAAATTCCAGCATGCCAGGCGCTATATCAACGGCGACCAATACAGCCGCGGGGAAGCGCTGCTGCAAAACCGGGAGATAGCAGCCAGTGCCACTTCCTAGGTCGAGTGTGGCGCCGCAATCCATACTATCAACCATACTAACTAGGCGGTGGCCCACCCGGCGCTGCAAATGCGCCACCGCGTCATAGCTCTTGGCAGCGTTGCTAAAGGATTCAGCGATCCGCTTTTTGGCAATGCGCCCCGCGGCGAACTGGTTGATTTGTGCGGCGAGCTCAGCGCCGTTGTGCAAGAAAACTGCATGACCCGCGTCACTCACGCAATACACGTGATGGCGCGGTGCTATCATCCGTAAACTCTCTGCCAGCGCGTGCGGTACCAGTTGATCGTGTTCGCCCAGAATGTGCAGTACTGGCATTTTCAACCGCGATAGTTCGCTACGTACATCCCAATTGCGCAAAAATATTAGGCCTTGCTGCTGCGCGGCCAACGGCGGTGCCGGCCCACGCAATGATTTTTGCTGCTCACGCGCATTGCTCGCGCCTTGTGTCACCAAGCTGCTAAATCTTCGCAGCGTCTGCTCGGGGCGGGCATAAAAGCCCTGCTCGAAGTCTTGAAATGTTTGGGCCGGCATAGCGCTAGGCCAATCATCGCGCTGGACAAAACTCGGGTTGCCCGCCAGGTTAACCAATGCTTTGACCTTCGCTGGATAGCGGTGCGCAAACTGAATGGCAGCCTGCCCCCCCAGCGACCAGCCGAGCAAGACTACCGGCTGCAACAGTGCGTCGGCAAGTTCAGCACACCAGCGGTCTAACTGCGGTGCTGCATCACCGTAGCCAGGAAGATCCATGCGCCGTACATCGAAATAGCGCCCCAGGTCTGCCTTCCATTGTTCAAAGACTGAGCGATCGAAACCCCAACCATGCAACAGTACCAGCTGCGGTTTGATGCTTATGCTTGCGAGCATATTCATGGCGCCGATTCCGCCAGTACGCCTAACAACCGGTCTAGTTGCTGCTCGCTATGCGCGGCGCTCAAGGTAATACGCAGCCGC
>JBPCXM010000336.1:0-3946 GCA_051008535.1 Pseudomonadales bacterium
CGGCATACTGTTAGGGAGTGAGCCCGATAACGACCGTTACAAAACTGCCTACGCCAACCAGTGTGCGGCGGTTGGCAAGTTCGACGAGGCGTTGCGACTCTATGATGAAATCGGCGAACGGAGACCACAAAGCCCTCAGCTCAATCTGATGCGCGGCCATACTCTGAAAACCATCGGCAAACTGGACGAGGCTATCCAGGCCTACCGCGCTGCCTATACCGCGCGGCCAGATTTTGGCGATGCATTCTGGAGCATGGCAAACCTGAAAACCTATCGCTTTACCGAAGACGAATTCCAGATAATGCGCAACTATGAGGAGGCGCCCGCTACCCATCTGGAAGACAGAATACACCTTTGCTTTGCACTGGGTAAATCTCTAGAAGACGGAGAAAACTTCGTAGACGCCGCGGATTATTATATTCGTGGCAACCAGTTGAAGAAGCAAGAGTTGAGATACAGCGCCGAACGAATGACTCGCCAATTACAACTACAGAAAGAGTGCTGCACTGCCGAGTATTTCCAGCGGGTTGCGGGCTATGGGCACACAGCGCCGGATCCCATATTTATCGTTGGGCTGCCTCGCGCCGGGTCCACCTTGCTGGAACAGATACTGGCGTCCCATTCTCTGGTTGATGGCACGTTGGAACTGCAAAATATTCCAGCTCTCGCCCATCGGCTGGGCGGTCGCCGTACCATTAAAGAAGAACCAAAATATCCAAAAATTCTGCATGATTTAAGTGCGGAGAAAGCACAGAAGTTTGGCCAGACTTATATAGATGAGACCCGAATACACCGTGCACAAGCGCCGTACTTTATCGACAAAATGCCGAACAACTTCCGCCATATCGGTCTGATCCACACGATTCTACCTAACGCCAAAATCATAGACGCCAGACGCCACCCCATGGCCTGTTGCTTCAGCAGCTTCAAACAACTGTTCGCAGAAGGTCAGGAGTTTACCTACGGCCTTGACGAGATAGGAAGTTACTATCGAGACTATGTCGAGCTGATGGATCACTGGGACGCTGTGCTTCCAGGCAAGGTACTGCGGGTGCAGTACGAGGATGTAGTAGCAGACCTTGAAAGCCAGGTGCGCAGAATATTAGACTATTGCGGCTTACCCTTCGAGGAAGCCTGCATCGACTTTCACCAGACCGAGCGCTCGGTACGCACACCCAGCTCGGAACAGGTCAGGCAGCCGATTTATGCTGGTGCGATAGAGCAATGGCGCAATTTCGAAACCAGCCTCGACCCCCTCAAGCAAGCATTGGGCGATGTGCTGGAGCGCTATCCAATAACGGAAGGCTGAATTTGTAAACAAGTTGCGGAGAGTCACAATGGCAGAAGTCAAATTAAGCTTGGATGAGGTATACCAGTTAGCCGAGAGCTGTTTATTGGCCAGCGGATGCAATCAAGAGAATGCAGGTGCGGTAGCAAGAACACTTAAAGCTGCGGAAAGAGACGGTTGCGCAGCGCACGGCCTATTCAGGCTGCCGGGATATATCGCCTCCCTGCGCAGCGGTAAAGTTAACGGCAAGGCAGAGCCAACGATCACAAACTTGTCACCAGCAGTCGTCCAGGTGGACGGAGATCGTGGCTATGCGCCGCTGGCTTTGGAAAAAGGCCGAGATGCATTGATCGCTGCTGCCCGTAACAACGGTATTGCGGCAATGGCCTTGGTTAATATCCACCACTTCGCGGCGCTTTGGGCGGAGGTCGAGCCGGTTGCCAGCGAGGGTTTGGCGGCAATGGCGTTTACCACCTACAAACCCGCCGTGGTGCCCGTTGGTGCGAAGCAGGCGTTGTTTGGCACAAACCCCATGTGTTTCGGTTGGCCGCGGGGCGATCAGCCCCCTCTGGTGTTTGATCAGGCTTCCGCATCTATGGCACGCGGCGAGGTCATGATCGCCGCCCGCGAGGGAGTCAGCCTGCCACCGGGCGTAGGCATCGACGCCAATGGCTCGCCGACCACCGAACCTTCGAAAATCCTCGATGGTGGGGCGTTACTTCCCTTCGGAGGGCACAAGGGATCGGCTATCGCCTTGATGATTGAGCTGCTCGTGGCTGGACTTACCGGGCAAGACTTCAGCTTCGAAGCACAGGAAAACGATAATAACGATGGCGGCCCTCCCATCGGCGGCGAGTTAATGCTGGCGTTTGATCCCACGCATTTTGGCGATGCGGATGCCTGGCTACAACATGCGGAAACATTCCTGCAGCGTTTAAATGCGATGGAGGGGGCGCGTTTGCCAGGAGATCGCCGGTACGCGTGTCGTAGTAAGCATGAGAGCGAAGGGGTTAATATCCCAGAGGAGCTGCATGCCAAGTGTCTGGGGTTTATAGATGCCAGCCCATAGATAATCTTACCTGTATTTCTCCTCTTTTATAGCGATTATCGAGATTAAATGTTTTTGCTGGTTACTTTTACAGTATATAGGTTAGTAGCTCTGTTCTGACTTGCCTGCATTGATCCATTACGTTAGCGTGCAAAATTAAAGTGTCTCCAAGGATACGTCCATGAAGCTCTCTCGTCGCACCCTTCTAAAAAT
The DNA here is from genome assembly GCA_051008535.1 of Pseudomonadales bacterium. Classification (GTDB taxonomy): domain Bacteria; phylum Pseudomonadota; class Gammaproteobacteria; order Pseudomonadales; family JAUIET01; genus JBBKXJ01. The sequence continues at coordinate 2,550 of JBPCXM010000336.1, forward strand.
GTCCGCTGCCGCAGCAACCGCCGCTTTAACTGGTGCTGGTTGCGAGCCATCAAAGCAGAAAGCGCCATCCAATCCGGGCCAACCGCAAAAATCTGAGGTGGCAGCCCTACTCAGCGAAGCCACAGATCTGATACTCAATGCATATCCCGAAAGCGCTTCCAGCGCGGGTATCGATAAGGGTAAGTATTTGGGACTTAAATCCGAACTGACAGACCGCTCACCCGAGGGTCAGGCCAGAATCAAAGCTGATGTGCAAGCCATGTTTGTCAAACTCAGCGCAGTCGATGCAAGTACCGTGGCCGCAGATGAAGCTCTCAACCTTAATGTCGTACGTACGGTGTTCGATATGAGCACCAAAGGCTTCGACCTCGCGTATGGCGACATGGCCCTGTTGAATTTTAATTGGTCCTACCGCAACAGCCCCTATGCTGTCGCTCAGAACACCGGCGCCTTCGTCGAAATTCCGAGTTTTCTGGATGCTAGCCACTCGATTGAAACTGTGGAAGATGCAGACGCTTTTCTCGAACGTATGGAGGCGTATGCTGCACAGCTCGACGGAGAAACAGAGCGCAGCAGAAGAGCAGGCGAGCAAGGCGTCATTCTACCCGACTTCCTGCTGGACAAAACACTCGGCCAGTTGCGCAGCGCCCGCGCCCGCTCGCCTGATGAATGGGGAATTGTCGCTTCGCTAGCAACGCGATCCGCTAAAATGGGTGGCGACTTTGCTAGGAGAGCCAAAATGCTCGCCGTGCAAAACATCGGCCCAGCCATAGATCGCCAAATTGAAGTGCTTGAAGCGCTCGCCCCAAAGGCGACAAGTGACGCTGGCATCTGGGCCAAACCTGATGGTGACGCCTATTATGATTGGGCGCTGCAAGCGGGGACGACCACAACTATGTCATCTGAGGAAGTCCATCAAATGGGCCTTGATCAACTGGCCAGCCTGCACGGGCGTATGGACCCGATACTCCGCTCAATTGGTTACACAAAAGGATTAGTTGGCGACCGTATGACTGCCCTTGCTAAAGACCCCCGTTATCATTTTTCCCCGGGCGACAAAGGCCGCGCAGAGATCATGACTTTCATCGAGGATACGCTGAGCGAGATCCGATTGCTCATGCCAAAAGCCTTTGTCACTCAGGTGCCTGGCTTTCTCGAAGTCACCCGAATAGCGCCTGAGGTCGAAGCGGGCGCCCCCGGCGCTTATGGCGGCGCGGGTTCCATCGACGGCAAACAACCTGGCCATTTCTGGATCAATTTGCGTACGCCGGACCTGCATAATAAATTTACCCTTAAGGACCTTACCTATCACGAAGCGATTCCCGGTCATGTCTGGCAAGGCGAATACACCTTCAAACAACCACTGATCCGCTCTCTGCTGGCCTTCAACGCCTATT
>JBPCXM010000337.1:0-3940 GCA_051008535.1 Pseudomonadales bacterium
CTGATGACTACGACAAAGGCCACGAACAAACCGACGTGCAGTAGCTGTATCGCTTTGGAACTGATGTTGGCCCAGTGATCTTCGTCCAATACACTGCTTAGCTCGGGTTGTTCTGCCGTCGCATCAGATTTGTTCTCTGTTTCTTTTTGCAGTGCCTGCCAGCGAGCACTGGTGAGCATAAACCAGAGTACGAACAGGTCGTGAATCAGCTTGAATCCAAAAACAGCGAGCACGCTAAACATCAGGCGCCGTTCCACTGCTTGGGCGCTGAAGTGATAACCCGAAATGCTCAGTATAATGGCAACTAGCTGAGCTGCTATCAGCAAACCCCAGGCTAATTTCCATAGCGTCTCAAAGTAGGCATGCTGAATGGTAAACAGGGAGCGGCCGAATACGCCGTGACTCTGCCGGTACAATCGAATGGAAAAGAACAGGACTACGGTGGCTAACGCAATAAACAGAGGCCGGTGCAGGGGCTGTTCAGCATAGATCGGTGATAGCTGGTTGGCGAAGGTGAGGAAGAAAGTAATCGGCACCGCAATATAGCTCGCCCATAGCAGGCTACGGGACATCCGATCCGCTGGCGCCTTTTTCCAACGCAAGTGCAGTGGCCCCACGCCGCTGCGGGAAAATACCCGCCGCGCAAATGTGAGTATTGCCAGCACAAATGCCGTCAGATAACAGGCCATAGCGAAGGGCTTCGCCAACTGATCGTTTGGTACGGTAGTAGAGAGCCATCCGGTGTAGACGATTAGGATAACTAGCGCCAGCGAGCCGATCACGTTTAACCCTAGCGCTTCCAATGCCATTGAAAAGTGGTAGTTGCGAGGGCCAACTTTCGCTAGTGAACGCATAATCAGCCTTTCCCGAGCCGGCAGCCGAATACGCCAATAAAAAAGAAAAAGTAGTAGTAACAGGGCCGTCAGTGGCCAGTGCTTTACAGCACCACGAGCAATTTCCGCGAGATGTTGTTTCCAGCTCTGGGCTGAGAAAAATCGCTTGACATGAATAGCCCACTGAGACAGTTGCGCCACAGTTAGCTGTGGGTGGGAGGGTATCCAGATCAAATGCTTGTCGAGCAGCAGATCGAATTTTTCCGCCTGATTTTCAATATTATCGTAGGCGATATCCAGTGCTGTAATTTCCTGTGTGTAGCTGTCATACGATTTGATCGTTGCGACCAGGATATTATGGTACTGGTTTATCAGCTGACCGGTATATGCTACCAGTAGTTTACGTTGCGAAGCAGATAGTTCGCCTTCCTCTTCAATATCTTCTACCAGTGCGTCGTATTGCTCCGCCTCGGCGCGAAGATCTTGATTCAGCTGAAACGATCGCAATTTCGCTTCGGCCAGCTGATTGGAGAGGGCGCTTACGTTTTTTTTCGGTCTTTGCAAGGTGCTGAGATACTGAATCTGTTCAAGCAGCGCTGGTCCCATAGCCACACCCAGTCCAGCAATTGCCAGTTGCTGTTTAGTCGTGTCATAAGCGTTGTTTAATTCCGTGAGCTGCGAATCAATCTTGATTCGCTGGTCGCTGACGCGCACTGATCGGGTAACCACATTAAGGTGTTCCTCGCTCAGCGCCAGATTTTGGGTCTTTAAGCGATTTAACTCTTGCGGCGCGAGTTCTGCCTCAATTTCGATTTGTGTCTCGCTAACCTTTTTCTGTAGTTCTCTGGCTGCGTTAATCCACTGTAGCTTTTCCATACTGAGCAGCGCGTTAACCTCACGGTTTGCCCGTTTCCTTTCCAATGTCGCAATGTCGTATTCCACCTGACGTAGCGCGAGTCGGTCCACGTGGGTACGGTTTTCAGTTTCAAGTCTCTTGATTGTGGAGTTGAGTAGCGCTCTCTTTGTTCGTTTTAGCAGGCTGCTGGCGGCCGTCATCGCTTGGTTGGCCGATGCTGGCGTTTCCGATTCGGATATCAACTCCTTCAAGGCCGTGTTGTATGCCTGAAGTTCCTCTCTAACGATATCCGGTCTTGCCTGGAGCTTGGTGATCTGCTCGCTCAGACGGCGCTGACGGTCAGTGAGTTGGCGTAGTAACTGCTGCTTGTCTCCTAGTACGCTCTCTAGTTTTGACAATGATATATTGACTGGTAACAAGATTTCAGACTTACTGAGTTTACGCTGTTTCGCCAGTTCGCCGACGAGGGAATCCATATTTTCCTGTGAACGACTCTGTAGGGTTTTGAACTCTTGTATTTTTTCCGTGTTCGATTCTGCCGATTGCAGATTTCCCAGGGCTGACTGATACAATTCAATCAATTTCGCCTGTTTGGGATCATCAGTCTGTTTGGCTTCAAGCTTCGCCAGCTTTTTTTCAACCTCCTCAATGGAAGGTTGATCGGCTACTTCAGCGGCCAACGGGGAGTGGCTCATAGACGCTAACACGAACAGCAATAGAAAATATGAGAGGCGCATGCGAAAATCTCTGTTAGGTATTCGACTCACCCTGTGTTCTTTCAGGGCTGGGATTCAAGCCTGATTACCCAGTTATTTGATTTAGTAAAGTTCGATATTACACCGGTCTTGGTGCACGGCTCTGCGCAGGGTTGTGTCGCGAGCTTTGCCTAACTCGAACTAACAGTGGTCATGAGGCGCCACTATCCCGAGGTGGCTAATGTATAAAATTGCTCCCAAGCTGGCAATGAACTCTTGAATTGTCCTTTCTTCAACATCAGCCAGAGCTCTATTCCCGCCAAGGTATCATAAGCAGACCAGAAAGATTTGAACCTCAACATGGGTTGGACTCGTCGTTTAATGAAACGATGATCTTGCGCAACGATATTGTTCAGCTATTTGCATTGCCGGATCAACCTAATAGCTAGGTAACACCCATACCTAACGACAGCATAAACGAAACACGCGAAATTATCAGATTTATCGGATTGACTTAAATCGTCGCACAACTCGCCAAAATGATTACTGAATAAAACGCTATAAAACAGTTAATTAGCGCCAAAAACGCGGGTAATGACAAGAGCGATAGTCATGATTTTTTTGGTTCACAGGCCGCGATCGATCGGCAAAAAGGGTTGTCGCGACACGGGCCGACTCGCTGAAACATTCGATACGTCCTTCTCCAAATGCTCATTTTACGAACAGAATCACAGTAATCGATTGGCGTGATGACATAACCACGACCATAGTTAATAAGACGTTTGAACACTTTACTGGAGGAACAACGATGGCTACATCACTCACAATGGTCATTATGATGCCCGTGGTGCTTGGTCTGTTAGCAACAATTGCTTACTACGACATGCGCCCGTGATGCATTGGCAGTTATTTAGCATTTTAAATACCTGTCCTCGCATTCACTGAAAAGCGTCTTTTCAATCGAAAGCCCGCCTATGGCGGGTTTTTTTATGCGTGTCATCCTGACTCTTGCCCCTTTGCGGCGAGTGAGCGACAAGGAATTCGCTCATCACATCATTTCCGACGATGTTGAACGCCAGTAATTGGGCTGATGTACTCAATACGTGGCTAGCCCAATCCTGTGAAATTCATTATCCACGGACTTGCAGGCCGCATGACTACCGGCATGGTGTACCATGCGGCGACACGTGGCATCGAGGGTGGCGCTGTAAATTCCAAGTTCGAGGGTGATCTTGATTTGCGACGATCCCTCGGCATGGCCGAAGATGTTCGCAAAGGCTAGTTTCCTCAGCACTCTGAGACTACTCTATGAAACGTAAGAGCAAATAGTTTTGGCGCGAGTTGTTCTCATTATCGTCTTTGTAATGGCGTCAGCTTGTGACGGGACTAGCAGCAAATTATTGGTCGCTAACGGTTTGGCGCGATTAAGCGATTATCAGCTGTTCCAGGGTTTGTCCTATGGTCCGAGTGAAAGACAGACGTTGGATGTATATCGTCCCGCCGGTGACAAGGGGCGGTCCAGTGCCACCGTTATTTTTTTCTACGGCGGCTGCTGG
>JBPCXM010000338.1:0-2953 GCA_051008535.1 Pseudomonadales bacterium
ATATTTTGCAGAAGGGTATGCACGCTTGTTATCGCTCTATGCTTGCCAGCGTTAGCCGACGCTAATGCTAATGAAGCGGATAATTTTTTTGGTTTTCATGCAACTTCACCCGTTAAAAACGCAATCCGGCAAACCGTAAAAGGGCGCTATATTTTTCGATTTGACACCTTCGGCGACGAAGTCTTCTGGGGTGATGCCCTGCGTTTGCACGAGGCTTTGGCGGGAGATGAACTGGGCGGTGTGGGGCCTGGTGTGAGTCCAGCCACTGCCTTAGCCGTAGGCTTGAAGGTCGATAGGAACGCCCTACCTCGCAGCCTGCGCCGCGATATTCGGCGGGGTAGAGTCGATCTCGATGATCCGGCTACAACCATCGCGCTGCTACAACTTAACGCCGTTGTCGGCGTACAGGGAAGATTTAACGACAACGGATGGCTGCGAACTATGGGTATTACCTGTGCGCTGTGTCATAGTGTGGTAGACGATTCCTTCGCGCCCGGCATTGGGCGGCGCCTCGATGGCTGGGCGAACCGTGACCTCAATGTCGGCGCTATTATCGCGCTGGCGCCTGACCTCTCCCCCTTTACTCAATTGTTAGGCGCCAGTGATGAGACCGTTCGTCAGGTGTTAAACAGCTGGGGGCCGGGTAAGTTTGATGCAACCCTGCTACTCGACGGTCAGGCGTTTCGTCCGGACGGTAAGTCAGCAGCCGTTCTGATTCCACCGGCCTTTGGCCTTGCCGGAGTTAACCTACATACCTGGACTGGCTGGGGGTCTATCACCCACTGGAATGCATTAGTAGCGGTGCTTGAAATGGGTGGTCAAGGTACTTTGTACGATCCACGATTGGATAATGCCGCAAAATTTCCAATAGCCGCAGCCAACGGTTTCGGTAACACGCGCAGTGAAAACGATAAGGTCACGCGCAAACTGCCAGCGCTGCAAATGTATCAATTGGCCTTGCGAGCCCCACGGCCGCCAGCGGGAAGTTTCAGTCGCGGCGCAGCGGCGCGTGGTAAAAACTTGTTCAACGGTAAAGCAGACTGCGCACGCTGTCACGTGCCTCCCCTATTTACCGAGCCTGGTTGGAATGTGCACTTACCGGAAGAAATTGGCATCGACGATTTTCAAGCCCGGCGCGGGCCCGAAGATCGCTATCGCACCGCGCCGCTCAAAGGTTTATGGACACATGGCAAGGGGGGCTACTACCATGATGGTCGCTTCTCGACGCTAAGCGATGTCGTTAATCACTATGACCAGTTCTTTGGCTTAAATCTGACAGACGATGAGACGGCAGATTTGACCGAGTACCTGAAATCACTTTGAGACAACGCGGCATGCCGATTAGCGGTAAGGTGTGTAGCTGTAGTACTTCGGTCGCTCATCCAAACGTACGTGCAGCCATGCAACGCCTAAGCCACTGGTACTGACCCATACAGTTTGTTTCCGCACAAGCTGCTCTATCGATGCACCAACAGCCTGCCACAGCGCGTGCTGTTGCTTTTCGGGAGCCAAACGTACGAAAGTGGCCATACTCGCATACGCGGAAATCGGTGCCAGCGGGCACGGCACAAATAAACGAGCGTCTTTTCCCAGATTCAAAAATGAAACAATGCCACCCTTCAGGGTCTGCCCTCCGAAGTAGCTGCCAAAGGCCACTGGATCGGGAGCAATAGTCGCCATTTGTGGACTATCCACCAGCACAAATTCAAACGGCTGATCGAATGTCGATAATTCCACGGGCGGTGTCTCCCAGAAATACGCGGGGAATGGCACATCGGCAAGCAAGGCGATAAAAAACTCACGAAACGCCACGTCGTGGTGCCAGCTGTCCACCACCTGCGCATAATTTAGCCGCTCGGTGTGTAACCACAGTTCGAACTTGCGAATTCGACCGCCGTTGAGAATGTCAACTTCAGCGCCCCACATGTTTCAGCAAAACCCCTGCAAGCGTCGTAGTTAAGCGTAGAGAGTTTAACTTATAATGCCACTTTACGAAGATTTATAAAGCGATGCCAAGGCAACGCATGCCTAAACTAACTTTCCTACCCATTGCAATTCTCTATTTGTCGGGTTGCGCTACGAATTCGTATCAATACGGAACCGGTGAATATGGCGGTGACAATTCTTCGTCTCCACCTATGCAACAGCAAATCATCATTGGCGAGCCCCACAAATTTCTAGACGCCTCCGACTGGATCTGGCCTGGCAGCTGGCTCGCCAAATTGTTCCTGTGGAACAAAAGTATCGATAGTCACGAAGTCTCCGAAGATACTATTGCGGAGATGGCAGAATATATGGAGAAAAACGACCTGGAAGACGTGCAGGTTTTGGTTAACACTTACAAACCGGGCACTCAGTGGCGTCGTCTTTTCAAAAACAAAGAAGTCGGCGCCGGTTGGCGTTATACGCTGGGCATTTTGAGCACGTCTATCTACACCATTCTGCCGGGTAGATTTTTTGGCGGCGATCACTATAACCCTTTCACCAATACTATTAGCATCTACTCCAACAATATTTCCATTGCGCTGCATGAGGCCGGTCATGCCAAAGATTTTAATAGCCGCAAACTCAAGGGCACGCATGCGGCAATTTATATTTTACCCGGTGCACCCCTATATTACGAAGCCGTCGCAAGCACCGACGCCTTGAGTTACCTCGAATATGAATGCCGATACGATGAAAAAAAACGGGCGTATCGCCTGCTACATCCCGCTTACGGCACCTATGTCGGCGGCTTGTTTCTCCGGGAATCGGGTTTAGGCTTTCTTGGTGCGATCCCAGGTCATATTACCGGTGCCATTGGGGCCATGCGGACGAATGACGACGATCACTCTAATGTTGGAAAATGCTCTGGCCGAGCGGACGCACCGCCAAAAACATTTCAATTGAAGTAAAGCTGGTCATCAGGGATGAGTAAATTTTTAAATGGCTTATGATTCTTCCACCGATAGGT
>JBPCXM010000339.1:0-7202 GCA_051008535.1 Pseudomonadales bacterium
CCGGAAGAGATGAGCCAAAAAGGCCTCGCCCAGCAAAAGATCACATTGCAGAACAGGGGTTGGGTTGGCTACCACTGGACCTCAAACCTGGACAATGTGGAATTGAAGGACGAGGAGCTGGCCGTCATCGAACTGCGGCGCTTCGTAGCTGCCGGCGGGCGCAGCATAGTCGACCCAACGAATATCGGGCTTGGCCGCGACCCCCTTGCCCTGGCACGCATTGCGCGACTGACCGGCATGAACATCGTCATGGGCGCAGGCTACTACCTGGGTGCAACGCACCCGGAGGACATGAGCGAGCGCAACGAAGAATCGATCACGGAAGAGATCGTCAGGGATATCCAGGTCGGCGTCGGTGACACGCAGATATGCGCCGGCATGATCGGTGAAATCGGCTGCGCCTACCCCTGGTGGGACAACGAGAAAAAAAGTTTGCGCGCCGCGGTAGCAGCACAAAAAGAGACCGGCGCGGCGTTGATGGTCCATCCCGGGCGCGACCCGAGGTCTCCCGTTGAGATCGTCGAGTTGGTTGACCAAGCCGCTGGGGATTTGTCGCGTACCATCATCTGCCATATCGACCGCACCTGCCTCGACCGCGCCTGGTTAAAAGATCTTGCCGAGAGTGGTTGCTATCTGGAATATGATCTGTTCGGCAATGAAAGCTCGTACTACCCGCCAAATCCCGACGTCGATATGCCATCAGATGCGGAACGAATGGACGTCATCCTTTGGCATTTCGAGCACGGTTATGAGCGCCAGGTGCTGCTCTCACACGACGTAGCCACCAAACACCGCCTGCATGCCTACGGCGGACTCGGCTACGATCATTTGCTTACCAATGTCGTGCCGCGGCTTCGACGGCGCGGCCTGAATGAGCAGAATGTGTCTACGCTGATCGTTGATAACCCAGCCAAAATTTATGGCTTCCTTTGAGCCCTGAGTGGCGCGATTCAGATATGGCGAAAGGTGGCGAGTTGCTACATCTTCACATCGAGAACTCGACAAGGCTCGGAGAAGTCTTCGAGATAACACAGGCGCGCCTAGCCGACGCCTTGGCCCGCCACCCGGAAATAGCTTGTAACGTTAGGATTACAATTAGCTACGATGGCGACGGGTTCCGGGAAGCCATGGCCAGTGCTCAAGCCTTGTTCGCCTGGAATTTCGACCGGGCCAATCTTGCCGCCTACGCGCCGCATCTACGCTGGATTCAATTACAAGGCGCGGGCGTCAATCATCTCCTGCCCTTCGATTGGCTGCCGCCCGGCGTGACACTGACAAACAGCCGTGGCGCCCATGGCCAACGCGCCAGCGAATACCTGATCATGGCGCTACTCGCCCTTAACAACGGTTTGCCGGCAATGGTGACAAACCAGCGTGAATGTCACTGGCAGCAGATACACAACAGCGCCATCGGCGGTAAGACGCTACTAATTTACGGTGTTGGCCATGTCGGTGGCGACACTGCTACAGCGGCGAAGTATTTCGGTCTTAAGGTCCTGGGCGTGAGGCGAACCGGCGCCCCTCATCCGGATGTGGACGAGATGTACCAACCTCATGATTTGCACGCCCTTCTGCCTAGAGCGGATTTCGTCCTAATCACTGCGCCACACACACCCATGACTGAACACGTCATCGGCCAGCGGGAGTTCGACCTAATGAAGCTAGGTGCGGGGTTCATCAACTACAGCCGTTCGAAGCTGGTCGACTACCTAGCCCTTCGCGATGCGCTTGATGCAAAACGGATCAGCGCAGTCCTCGATGTTTTCGATGAAGAGCCATTGCCCAGCTCGTCGCCGTTATGGCGGGCACCCAATCTGATCATTACTCCACATTCCTCCTCGAATGATCCGCTGCATCACGCGCCCCGCAGCCTTGACCTGTTGTTCGACAACCTGGGCCGGCTGCTAAAGGGCAAAGAACTCAGGAATATCGTCGATCTGAATCAGCAGTATTAGCGAAACAAACCAGTTTTCAAATTGCTCAGATCGAATGTTGCAGAGAAAAGATAATGAGCAAAATTCTTATCCTTGGCGGCGGCTTCGCCGGACTGTGGGCGGCGCTAGCGGCTGCTCGTGAAGTTGTGGAGCATGCCGCTACGATCCCCATCACCCTGGTTTCCCAGGACGAATATTTAACGATTCGCCCGCGTCTTTACGAAAAAAATCCACAACAGCTGCGAATCCCGCTACGGCCGATTCTTGACCTTCTGGAAATTGAATTCGTGCAAGGCGTCGTGCGAACAATTGACAGCAAAGGACAAATGGTCGATATGGAAAGGGTCAATGGCGTCGCCAAGTCGCTGCCGTATGATCGGCTAATACTCGCAACAGGGAGCGAGCTCAGGGAATTACCCATTCCTGGCATGCTGGAGAATGGCTTTAATATCGACACCTATAGCGCGGCCGTAGCACTCGATCAGCATCTCCGTAAGGTGATTAAAAAACCTTACGCACCCGGCAACGATACAATTGTAATTGTCGGCGCCGGTTTTACCGGTATTGAGTTAGCCACGGAGATGCGCCGGCGACTCAAGGAATACGCCGACGATGACGCCGTATCAAAAGTGCGTATTGTCCTCGTCGAGCGGTCTGAAGTCGTGGCTCCCGATCTGGGGGTGAACCCCAGACCTGTCATTGAAGCCGCGCTGCAGCATGCAAATGTCGAAGTTATCCTTAGCAATCAAGTACACAAAATTGACCCCGACAACGTGACGATGAATGATGGCGAAACTATACAGTGTTGTACTACGATTTTGACCGCCGGCCTGCGCGCCAGCTCACTGGCCGCCGCGATACCTATCGAAACCGACAAGCTTGGCCGCATCCCTGTTGACGAGATGCTCAGAGTAAGGGGATTGCCCAATGTGTTCGCAACGGGCGACATTGCTTGCGCATATGCTGACCATGACCATCTCGCCTTAATGTCCTGCCAACACGCACTGACCATGGGAAAATTTGCGGGATACAACGCGGCAAGGCAGCTACTCGATTTACCGCTAAGACCTTACGTTCAAACAGACTACGTCACATGCCTTGATTTGGGTGACTCAGGTGCTGTTTTCACTACCGGCTGGGATCGTCGTATACAAATGACGGGAGAAAAAGCTAAACAGCTGAAACGCACGATTAATACAAAATGGATTTATCCACCTCAGAACGATCGCACAGCGCTACTCTCGGCCGCGAATATCGATGCTGGTCACAGAAGCAGCTAAACCGACGTACGGTCCCACTTACTTTTGATTGAATGTACAAGGTTGATTTAGTTCGCCATATTCTCCGCATAGTTCATTTGACATGCATTATATTTTGAAAAATGAAATCATATTCACTAATTCGAACAATTATATTATCTATTTGATATAATATATGATTGATGATATAAGTGATCGTATGGCTAGAGAAGCTGTGTTGTTGGCGCGCCGACAGACAGCACTGGACTAGTACTGCCGTGTATTGCCTTTCCAGACGCGTTTTTAAAAGACAAAATAGAAGAGGAAATTCAATGAAAGTCAGCAAACAATTAGTTCGTCCCTTCGCCTTCGGACTACCGTTCTTCCTGGCCACGCCGGGAGTCCAATCCGCCCCACTCACATTGGAAGAAGTCATAGTTACCGCGCAAAAACGACAGGAATCACTGCAAAATGTGAATCTGGCCGTCACCGCGGTTGCAGGATTAGCCCTGGAAGAAGGGCTGATTGACACGGTGGAAGATTTGCAGGCAATCGTTCCGTCTCTTTCAGCGGGAGACGACTTCGCTTTTGCGAAGATATTCATTCGCGGCATCGGTCTAAATAGCTCGTTCCCGGGTGTTGATCCTTCTGTCGCCTTGCATGTGGATGGCGCAGTCGTATCGCTTTCCTACGCACAACTCGGTTCATTCTTCGACCTGGAACGGGTGGAAGTGCTGCGTGGCCCGCAAGGCACGTTATACGGCCGCAACGCGACCGGAGGTTCTATCAACCTTATCACTCGCAAACCTACCGAAGAGTTAGAGGGCTACAGTAGAGTTACGGTCGGCAGTGACGACCTGTTGCGGCTGGAAGGTGGCATTGGCGGGCCTGTCTCTGACAGCGTACGAGGACGTATTGCTTACAAGAGTACTGACCGCGACGGTTATGGAAAAAACGAATTTACCGGCAATGACATTGATGACGCAGACAAGCAATCTATACGCGGGCATTTACAATTCGACTTCAGTGATGATGTCAGCTTGCTACTTTCCGCTGAGCAACACCAGGAAGACGATGCTGGCCTTGGCTTAAAGTTGGTGGAGACCTTAAACGCTATCGATCCTCAATTCCCTGCTGCTCCGGGTGAAGGCGGATTTGCGCAGCAGGACCGCAGGAATATCGCATCAGAAGCAGACAATCAGAACATACGTGACACCTGGTCCATCACAGCAAATCTGGATTGGAGGTTAAACGAACACTGGCGCCTACAGTCCCTCACCAACTATCGCGATGCTGACATACTGTTGGTCCAGGACCTGGACTGGTCATCTAACATCAACGATGACTTGCAAAGCAACCGCACAACCAGTGAACACGTCAGCGAAGAACTGCAATTGCATTTTGACTATGACAAGCTGCATGGCCTGGTCGCCTTGTATTATTTCGATGAAGACTTCCGTAACGACAATAATATTGGCTTTGTCAGACCTCAGGATGGGACAACCACCTTTCTGCTCTTCACCGGTGATGTCAACATCGAATCAACGGCATTGTTTGCCAACGTAACTTACGATTTCACCGATACGTTCTCAATCAATCTTGGTGGCCGTTACACCGATGAAGAAAGAAGCGGTGTTACTTCGCGCTTCATCCGACTGTCGGTGTTTGGTAATACCGACGTAGACGTTACCTTTACTGACGACGAAGGCTTTACCGATTTTTCTCCATCGATTGGCTTAGAGTGGAAACCAAACGACGATCTTCTCGCCTACTTCACATACTCAGAAGGCTTCAAAGGTGGCGCCTTTCAAGGTGGCCAGACTGTGCCGATATTGGAACCTGAAACAATCGAGAACTTCGATCTGGGTTTAAAAGGGGTGTTTCTGGACGGCAAACTGCAACTCAACCTTGCCGCGTTTTTCTATGAAGTCACCGACATGCAATTGGACCGCACACGCGGCAATCCTGACGGAAGCTTTGTGGCAATTTTTGAAAATGCCGCCTCTGCGGAGGGTCAGGGTCTTGAGGCAGAAGCATCTTGGCTTATAACAGAACAATTTCGCTTAAGTGGGAATGTCGCTTTTCTCGATACCGAGTTTACCGACTACGAAACGGATAACCCACTTGACTTTGGAGTAAACCTGCAATCGCTAGAGGGCAACAAGCTGCGTCAGTCGCCTGAATTTAGCGGCTATATCCGCGGCGAGTATGCGTTTGATCTGGCCAATGGCGGATCTATGACTTTTGGTGCTGAAGCTTCATATAAAGATGAACAGTTCTACACCGAGTTTAATGACGACATTTCAGCAGCTGATTCTTATACACTGGTTAATCTAAACCTGAAATACACCTCTCCCGGCGAGAAGGTTAGCATTAATGTGTGGGGTAAGAACGTAACAGATGAGGATGTTCGCGGCGGCGCCTTTGTGAGCGCTACTGGAGTCACAGTCAATGACACCTTGTTACCACCTGCGACCTATGGCGTGACCTTCGGCTATGAATTCTAGTACTACTTCAATGTGAGAATGCCGCCTTAGAAGTCGACCAGCACTCGCAAGAGCTGTTTGACTCCCAACACCAGGCCGACCGGCCTGTGAGTTGCGGAGCAACTGTTCGTGCGCGATTTAGAAACAAAAAACCAATGGAGATCACCAGTGTCTACGGAAAATGAACCCGTGTTAGGTCGGCAAATTATCGCCAAAGCTATTCATGAAGCTGGTATTGATACGATTTTTACGGTGGCAGGGGGTCATTTCCTACCCACTTACCATGAGATTGGCCAACTGAGCTCGCCTCGAATTGTGGCGGCCCGCCACGAGCAAGGCGCTGGATATATGGCGTCCGGACACGCCCTCGTGACCGGCAAGCCAGGTGTTGTCTTTTCGGGGGCGCCGGGCCCCGGAGCGACAAATCTTGTGACTGCCGTTGCCAATGCTTTTGCTGATTCCATACCGTTGTTGGTACTCAGCGCACAGGTTGACCGGCGTTATGTGCATCGAAACATACTGCAGTACTGCGACAATGTTGCGCTGTTCGCACCCTTTTGCAAACGTTCGGTTCAAGCAGTGTCAATTGATGAAGTGCCAAATCTGCTGGCGACCAGTTTACAGTTAGCATCATCCGGAAGACCTGGGCCTGTGCATGTCGCTTTACCACAGAATCTGCAGGCCGAAATGGCTGTGCCGTCTTCGATTGTTGTCACCGCCGACACATGCCCGTGCATTCCGGCAGAACAAGACCTTTATACACTTCGACACAAGTTGGCGGCCAGCAAGCGACCCGCAATATTGGCCGGTCACGGAGTAATACGCTCGGGCCGCGCAGATCGCCTGCTAGAAGTTGCCGAACAACTTGGTGCACCGGTGGCAACCAGTCGTTCGGGCGTTGGCTCAATTAATACGGCCCACGCTCTCAGTGTTGGCATGCTTGGCTTCTATGGTCCCGATACGGCACGCGAGGCGATCAATGAGGCCGACTTGGTACTGATACTGTCTTGTGCGCTGGGTGAGCAAACCACTTTTGGCTGGCGCCCAAGTTTATTTGCTGACAATGCACAGCTGGTGCAAGTTGATATAGATGCATCGCAAATCAATCGTACTTACGCCGTAGACCATGGATTGGTGTGTGATGTCGGCGCCTTTTTGGATACATTAGCCGGTACCATTGATCGGCGTGACCCATGGTTTAATCGAAAACCCGCAAAGGTCGATCCACAGAACAATCCGGACAATGGCTTGAGCGCCGCCAACATCATGCAATCCCTCAACAGATATGCTGATGACAACACCATAGTCACAGCAGACATTGGTAATCACAGGCTTTGGGTGTGCGAACAACTCGATGTCAAACACCCCTTCGCCTTATTACAGTCTTGTGAGTTCGACGCCATGGGCTTTAGCTTGCCCGCCGCCATAGGAGCCTGTGTGGCGCTTCCAGATCGCAAAGTTATTTCAATTTCCGGTGACGGCGGTTTTGTTCACACCATGGGTGAATTGGCCGTCGCTAAAGAGCTGGGGGTGGCACTGGTAGC
>JBPCXM010000340.1:0-9345 GCA_051008535.1 Pseudomonadales bacterium
AGTTATTCCCGCTATGTTTAGTCGAAGGGCATTGTCAGCGCATTCGGTTAGCATGACAACAAAGATCCTATCGTTCGGAGAACATTACACCCTCATATTACGACTGGTGGAAACTTTGAAATAGAACACATCAATGCCGTGATTTTGACGTAATTGTTAACTGTGACCTCTCGATTTCGCCAAATTCGTCTATTATTTTTAAGGATTAACTCTAATATGCGAGACATAACGATGAAACTTGTAAAATATTGTTACACGAGTCTGATACTTACGGGCGTACTTAGTGCCTGCAGTGGTGGTGGCAGCGGTAGCGACGACAATCCGGCGCCAGCCCCGACCACACCAACTTCGCCCGTGGTGATTACGCCGGCAAATGCGTCGAAAGTCTCAGCTGAGGCGTATGACGCAACTATCTCAACGAGAAATCTGGGAGCTAACGGACTTGGCGGCGCAGGAATAACAGCCGCGGTTATCAGTTCCAACGAAGAAAGCTTCGATTTATTTGAGTTTACGCGCCAGCAAATTTCCAGGCTACCCGAACTTAGTGGCCAGTTCACGGGCAACATGGTTTCTGCCGTTACTATTGCAGCAACCACCGTAGATTGCGAAAGCGGCGGTACTTTAACCGTCTCGGGAGAGGTGGCCGACACTCAAGTAGTCACCGCGGGTGATACCTTAACGATCGACTTGAATAACTGTGCTGACATTTCCGGCCAGTTGAACGGGCAACTATCGGTGCGCTTTAACAGCATTTCGGGCGATCAATTGGGGGAAATTCTTAACTTCAACGTCTTGCTCACCATGGTAGACTTTTCTGTGACCCAGTCTGGCGTAACGTCGTCGGGTAATGGTGACATGACCCTAGCTTTTAGTTCTCTGAGTGACACCGAGATCGAAGCCTCATTGACAGGTAACTCGTTGACACTAACTGAGGGAGTTGCAACGAGCACACTAAGCGATTTCAGTATCGTAGAGACCCTCGACGAAGCAACCGGCGCCTCCTCGACCGACAGCAGCGGCACATTGCAGAGCACTGAAATTGGTGGCTCTTTGAGTTTTGAAACCACCGTGCCATTTCAGAGTGTGGGTGACGAATACCCGTTCGCGGGCACTTTGGCCATTACCGGCGCCGACGGTTCATCGCTTCAGTTTGTCACTATCGATTCTGTCAATGTACGGCTGGATGTCGATGCAGACGGCGATAGCTCATTCGAAGAATCGGTTGCAACGACCTGGGCTGCATTGGAAGAAATTTAACAACGCCTCATGTTTTGCACTACTCTGGGGGGCATAAAGCCCCCTTTTGTTCGCCGACACGGTAAAATTCGAGCGCGCTTCGCGAAGTCAAAGATAATCACCGCGTTGTTCACGCTGGCGTTGCTACAAGCTTCACCCTCCTATGGCGGTGATCTTGAAACTAGCAATATACTGCAAACGTCTATTGGTATCGGCGCCATGGATTTCGATTACCAAGAATTCAATGACAGCGAACGACTCAATCGCGAGCAGGGCAACCTATTCGGCCTGACTGCTGCCATTCAAGGGCACTGGGGAAAGAATTTTGTAGAAGCAGATGTCGCCTGGTTCGCTAACGATGTCGACTACGACGGACAAACGCAAAATGGGGTGCCGGTAAACACCACCACCGATCAGGTAGTCGTAAACAGCGCTGCCCTGTTCGGTCGCTACTTTCAAAAACACAATAAATTTCAGCACGCACTCGTTGTGGGGCTGGGTTACCGCTACTGGCAGCGCGACATTAATTCCACCCGCACGGCGTTGGGAGTGCTTGAAACCTATACTTGGTGGTATGGCCAACTCGGTTGGCGCGGCGTTTATCAGCCAACATCGCGCAGCAGCTGGTTGGCTGAAACAAAATTGGTACGACCGTTCGCTGCCGAAATAGAAATCGACTTCCGTAATGATTTTGACAACACATCGCTGGGTCTGGGTGAAGAAAATGGATTACAGCTAAATCTAACATACCAATTCAAGCTGGCAAAAAACTGGCGGCTAGACGTTGAGGGGTTTTACACCGCCTGGGATATCGGTCGCAGCCGCGAGGCGACGCTGCGCCAAAACGGTGTCGCTATAGGCAAAGTATTTGAGCCCGAAAGCGAAACGCGCAGTGCTGGCCTGCGGGTTAGCGGCTGGTACGCGTTTTAGTCGATGCGCGCTAGCATCTAGTTATACAACTCTGCAAGATACTTATCGATACTGCTTTTCCAGGTAAAGCGTGCCTGCGCCGCGGCGCTCGCGATTTTTTTCCACTCCTGCGGCCTGCGCTGTTTACACTGCAATGCCGTTGCAAATGAATTAACTAACTGTTGTGCTTGCTCTTGAGGGCTATCGCCGGCAAAGGTAAAGCCATTGAAGCCATCTTCTACCGTATCATTTAATCCACCGATTCGATGCACGAGACACGGTTGTCCTGCACGCATCGCCAGCATCTGGCCGATACCGCAAGGTTCAAATGAGCTAGGCATAAGAAATAGATGGCCGGAGTGATACAGCGCCTCGGCAACGACGTCAGAGTAACCGCGCAAAAAGATAAAGTTGTCGTAATGAGCGGCGGTCGCGGTAAGAAATTGCTCGAGTTGTTCGTCGCCGCTGCCAAGAAAAAGGTAAGTGCCTTTGACACCGAGCTTTTCCAGCAGTGCATGCAGCGCGACTTTCCCGTCGGGGGTTTCTTGTTGCAACAGGCGTATTTTCTGATCGGTTATTCGGCCTACGCTGGTGATAAGTAATTGTTCCTTGCGCGCGGCAAACTGAGCAATCCTTTTTTCGGCGATAAAATTTGCCGCTGCCAGCTGCGTCTCTGACCCAATCCACCGCCAAACTTGTTCGTTCATCAAAGCGGCCAGTTGTGGTCGCCGCAGTCGCGTTGCAGTTTCCCTTTCTGGGTAGTCGCAACCGTTGAGAATTCCGAATAGGCGACCGCTTTCTTCCGCCCGCTGCAGATCAAGTTGCAACCCCTCACCGCCGAAGTAACCCCGTTCTTGTACACAGCTGGGTTGCAGAATCTCGCGTGCGTAACTGGGCGATACGACATGGACCTTTTCTGCCAGTGTAATGCCGGCACGCATCAAATTAATGCACTCCGGCCAACGCGGATCGGTAACAACATCGTCTACAATCATGCCCGGAAACCAGGCTTCCAGCGACGACCAATCGTCCTGCAGCGGCCGAATTCCTTGCAGCGCCAGATTGTGGACGGAGAATACGCAACACGTGCGCTGCAGAAACTTGTAGTCTGGATGATAACGACGCAGCAACAACAGCGGGGCAGCATGCCAGTCGTGCAAATGAATAACATCCAACTTGCCGAATGCATCTTCTTTGATCAGATTCGCCACCAGTTGGCAGAACAACGCGAACTTACCAGCGTCGGTTGCAAATGGCGCGTCCGGACCATCGTCGCAGTAGATGCGGCCTTCACCCCAGGGGCTAAACGCCGGATGATCAACCACCCAATGCGTGACAGCTTCCTGCGCCGATTTACCCGGTACGGTATACACATCCGCGCCCATGCCGATGCCACCAAAAGTCACCGGTATGGTTGTGGTCTTTGTGGCGCCAGAGACTCGTGCTAGGCTGCCGTAAGCTGGAGTAATCACGTGCACCTGGCACCCCTCCTCTGCCAGCGCCGGTGGTACATCGCGCACAACATCGCCGATGCCACCAACCTTGCCACCGGGCAAGGCGTCGTTCTCAGCCGCAACCATTAAAACATTAAGGCGGTTTTGCATAGCTACTCAGTTTGATTAGAATTGACTGCTAAGAGAAAGGGGTCAGGTAATCACATCGGGTTTATCGCGCCCGGTATGGCGCGTTATGCCCGCAATATCTTTGGCAGCGAGCACCAGCGAATGCAAAGCCTGCTGCGGGTCTTGACTATGCAGGCCCGAATCAGGCTCGTGGCGCTCGATATAAACACGCAAAGTCGCACCTGCTGTGCCCGTACCTGACAGGCGATACACAATGCGGCCGCCACCTTCGAGATAAATTCTCACTCCCTGACCGCTGCTGTCGCTACCGTCGACCGGGTCGACGTAGGAGAAATTATCCGCCGTTAGAATAATGATACCGCCTGCCTCAGTGCCTTGCAAAGAGGCGAGCCTGGCCTGCAGTTCTGACATTAACGCTGTTGCGCGATCGGAATCGATGGCTTCATAATCGTGACGAGTAAAGTAAGTGCGGCCATATTCTATCCAATGCGATCTAACGATTTCAGCCAGCGGCTGCTGGCGCTCGGCGAGGATATTCAGCCAGAACAGTACCGCCCACAAGCCGTCTTTCTCGCGCACATGATTGGAACTAGTGCCGAAACTTTCCTCGCCGCAGAGCGTAATTCTATCGGCGTCTAACAAATTTCCAAAAAATTTCCATCCGGTGGGAGTTTCATAACAACTGATCCCTAAGGCCTCGGCCACACGGTCAACCGCGCTGCTGGTAGGCATGCTGCGCGCCACGCCTTGTAAACCAGCCGCATATCCCGGCACCCGCTGCGCATTAGCGGCCATCAAAGCGAGACTGTCGCAGGGGTTAAGATAGAAACCGGCGCCGAGAATCATGTTACGGTCGCCATCACCATCGGACGCAGCGCCAAATTCCGGCGCGTTGGGGCCGTTCATTTCGGCCACCAGTTCTTTGGCATGTACCAGATTGGGATCTGGGTGTGCACCACCGAAATCCTGTAACGGCTCACCGCGCACTACCGTGTCTGCAGGCGCTCCCAGCTGATCAACCAAAATAGCCTTAGCATACGGGCCGGTTATGGCGTGCATGGCATCAAAGCGCATGCGAAATTTACCGCCAGCAAACAGCGCCGCTATTTTGTCAAAGTCAAACAGGCTCCGCACTAACTCTACATAGTCTGCCACCGGGTCTATCACTTCTACGGCGGCATCACCGAACGAGTGTGTACCAAGTTGGTGCAAATCTATATCGGCATGTTCGATAATTTGGTAGGAGGTAATTTGCTTCGACCAGGCGAACATGGCATCGGTAAGCCGCTCCGGTGCAGGCCCGCCGTTGGAGATATTGTATTTGATGCCAAAGTCGCCTTCCGGCCCGCCTGGATTGTGACTTGCGGAAAGCACAATGCCACCAAAGGCGTCATGCTTACGTATGATTGCCGACACCGCGGGAGTCGACAGCAGCCCCCCCTGCCCTACCAGGATGCGACCGAAGCCGCTGGCTGCTGCCATCTTGACTATACACTGGGTCGCTGCAAGGTTGTGGTAACGGCCGTCGCCACCGACAACCAGCGTTTCACCGGCAAAGCCCTCCAGGCTGGCGAAAATAGATTGCACAAAATTTTCTAGATAATGCGGCTGCTGAAATTCCCGCACCTTCTTGCGCAAGCCTGAGGTACCTGGCTCTTGCCCCTCGAAGGGGGTTGTGTCAATCGTTTTAACGTTCATAGTGGTACTCCGACAAGATGATAATGACGAATTCAGCTTGCGTGTCTGCTATCGCGGCAATGCGCTTTTCCGAGGGCATAGTGGGCCCTACGTCGAGGTAAAGCAACGCCACCGAGAAAGCAGACAGACAAGCCAGAAGGTAGCCCCCACGGAATCTCTCCTGGTAGACGCGTCCGTGCAGGCATAGTATTCATACGTCAAGCGGGCGCAACGCCGCTGGGGAGCTTCCGTAGGGCTCTGAATGCGTCATTATCATCTTGTCGGAGTACTGTCCTAGCGCGTGTAGTGCAACTTCTGCCCCAACATCTCTGGCGTCACCAGAACCACCCCCTTTTCGGTTGTGCGAAATCCGCGCGCCTTGTCCTGCGCCGGGTCGATACCAATCTCGGTACCCACCGGAATTTGGCAGCCCCGATCAATAATCGCCTTGCGAATTTTGCAGTGGCGCCCGATATCCACTTCCGGCAGCACAACCGCGTCATTGATCTCGGCATAGGAATTCACAGTCACATCGGAAAAAAGCAAGGAACGGTGTAAGCGCGCACCCGAAATGACGCAACCGCCCGACACCATAGAATCGGTGGCAGTGCCACAGCGATCGCCATCATTGAAGACAAACTTCGCCGGTGGTAATTGCGCTTGTTTTGTGAGAATTGGCCAATCCTGATCGTACAAATTTAGCTCCGGCGACACAGAAATCAATTCCATGTTGGCTTCAAAAAACGCATCCAGCGTGCCAACATCGCGCCAATAAGCTCGTTCTTGTGTTTCTGAATCGCGAAAGGGGTAGGCGAAGACACGATACTTATCGATAATTGACGGAATAATATCGTTGCCAAAATCGCGTTGCGACTTTGGATTGTCTGCATCTTTGATCAATTGTTCAAACAGGAAGTCGGTCTTAAATATATAGTTTCCCATTGAGGCCAGGGTTAGGTCTGGATTGCCGGGTAGTGGCGTTGGCTGGTCAGGTTTTTCATCGAAGCGCAACACACGGTTACTTTCATCCACGGTCATCACGCCGAACGCATTAGCCGCTTCGGCGATTGGCACTTCTAGGCAGGACACTGTCATGTCGGCGTTGTTCGCAACATGCGCCGCTAGCATCGCGCCATAGTCCATCTTGTAAATATGATCGCCCGACAATACCAGCAAGTAGCTGGATTTCTGCTCACGAATAACATCCAGATTTTGATAGATCGCATCAGCCGTACCGACATACCAACCTTCCGACGTACGCTGCGAAGCCGGCCACACCTCCACGAACTCGCCCAGCTCGCCGCGAAAGTTAGACCACCCAGCCACTGTATGCCGGATAAGCGAATGTGCCTTGTACTGCGTGAGTACCGCGATGCGGCGAATACCCGAGTTGACGCAGTTGGACAGAGGAAAGTCTATGATTCTGAATTTGCCGCCGAAGTACACTGCGGGTTTCGCGCGCCAGTCGGTTAGCTCGTATAAGCGCGAACCCCTACCACCGGCCAGAATCATCGCGAACGTATCTTTGGTGAGTTTACTGATATGTCGCTCTTGTTCGTTGGACATAGTGCCTCCCGCAGAGCTACTGCGATGTTTTAACAATGTATTGCCAAGTTTTATTCATCTTCCTGATCACGACTCAGGTATTCACCTTTACCGGCACACCCCATATCTCCTCCGCGTATTGGCTTATCGTGCGATCACTGGAAAACCAACCACTCGCAGCCGTATTGAGAATGCTCATACGGGTCCAATGCTCTTCGTCTCGATACGCTTCAGCTACGCGCTGTTGGGCGTCAACATAACTGCGAAAATCTGCCGCCACCACCCACTGGTCATGCGGGTTGCGAATGGCGTCGATGATGGGATTGAAGATGCCCTGTTCATCTGCGGAGAAATGCCCGTCTTCCAGTAACGCCATCACCCGCATCAAATCATCGTCGTCCTCTATGATCGCGCCGGGTGAGTAGTCTTCTAGCGTTTTGGCGACCATTGCTGTGTCCAAACCGAATAAAAAGAAATTTTCCTCACCGGCCTGCTCACGGATCTCGATATTTGCGCCATCCAACGTGCCAATCGTCAAAGCGCCGTTGAGCATGAATTTCATATTACCCGTGCCGGAGGCCTCCTTGCCCGCAGTGGAAATCTGCTCAGACAATTCGGCGCCAGGGCAAATGACTTCCATGGCCGTGACACGATAGTCCGGCAGAAAAATCAGTTTCAACACGCCGTTTACCGCGCCGTCTTCGTTTACCACCTGCGCCACATTATTCACCAATTTGATGATTAACTTAGCCAACACATAACCAGGTGCCGCCTTGCCACCAAGCAATACGACACGCGGCACTATGGTGTTCGTCTCGCCACGGCGGATGCGATCGTATAGATGAATAACGTGCAGAACATTGAGTAGCTGACGTTTGTATTCGTGAAAACGTTTTACTTGCACGTCAAATAACGCGGTTGGGTCGCACATAATTCCTGCTTCGCGTTCAATAAACGTCGCTAATTTCCGCTTGTTGGTCAACTTAACGCCCCGCCAGCGTTGCCGAAATGCAGCATCGTCGGCGTAGGGGCGTAATAGTTCAAGGCGTTGTAGATTAGTCTGCCAGCCATCACCGATAGTGTCAGAAATCAGTTGCCGCAAACCCGGATTGCTGTGTGCCAACCACCGTCTCTGTGTTACACCGTTAGTCTTGTTGTTAAATTTCTCAGGCCACAATTCATAATAGTTACGAAACAGATGAGCTTGTAACAAACGCGTATGCAATGCGGCGACGCCATTGACCGAAAAACTACCGACGATGGCGAGGAATGCCATTCGAATATGCGGGTCGTCACCCTCCTCTATCAACGACATATCACGGCGGCGCTCGTTGTCTTCCGGCCAGCGCTCAGTCACATCAAGCAGCAATTGCTCGTTGATTCGATAAATAATATCCATCAGCCGTGGCAGCATGTGGCTGAACATGCGTACTGGCCATCTTTCCAATGCCTCGGGCAATAAGGTGTGATTGGTATATGCCATGGTCTGCCGCGTAATATTCCAAGCTTCATCCCACGAAAGCTGGTGTTCGTCCATTAATAGGCGCATTAATTCGGCCACCGAGCAGCTGGGGTGGGTATCGTTTAGCTGAAAGCAGTTCTTGTCAGCAAATTCGCTGAAGTCTTGACTATGGTCGCGCACCCAGCGACTGAGAACATCTTGCAGGCTGGCCGAGGCTAAAAAATACTGTTGCCTAAGACGCAATTCCTTGCCATTCTCGCTGGCATCATTCGGATACAACACCATGGTGATATGCTCGGCGCTGTTTTTCGCTTCAACAGATTCGGGATAGCTGCCGGCGTTGAACTCATCTAGGTCAAACTCATCGGTCGCGGCCGCCTTCCACAGGCGGAGGGTATTGACCGTGCCGTTGCGATATCCTGGCACTGGAGTGTCGTAGGGTACAGCCAGTACGTCATGGGTGGTTATCCAACGTGCGGCGCCGTTCTCCCCTGCGTCGTATTCGGTGTGGCCATAGAACTTTATGCGTCGGGTATCTTCCGCGCGTTCGAGCTCCCAGGGGTTGCCGTCGCGCAGCCAATGGTCCGGGCATTCCACCTGGTGACCATCTTCTATGCGTTGGTGGAACATACCGTATTCGTAACGAATACCATAACCCATCACAGGCAATTGCAAGCTGGCGCAGCTGTCGAGGAAACAGGCGGCCAGGCGGCCCAAACCGCCATTACCGAGACCGGCGTCGTGTTCCTGCGCGGCAATATCTTCGGTGGCGCAACCATAATGGTGGAGTAACTCGCTGACCGGTTCTTCAAGTTCCAGATTCTGCACAGCGTTAGCCAGGGTGCGACCCATTAAAAATTCCAGCGAAAGATAATAAACCCGCTTCGTATCACTGTTGCGATAGTTTTTTTCAGTCGCTTTCCAACGTTCCAG
>JBPCXM010000341.1:0-2745 GCA_051008535.1 Pseudomonadales bacterium
AACACCGGTGTATCCACGTAGAAAAACAGCGCGGTGGCGAAATCGAACATGTGCCAACCATAACCCGCGTCATCGAAGTCAATGATTTCGATTTCCTCACCATCAACGAACAGGTTCTCGGGCATAAAATCGCAATGTATAAGGCCGTAACGGTCATTGCCCTTGCCAAAGGCTGTTAATTTGGCGCGTATGGTTTCCCTGACCTGCAGAATCTTTTCCCTGTTCTCGGGGGAAAGGAGCTCATTTTCCCATCCGCGTCCCCACAGCGGCTCCTCACCCAGCAAGCCGTCCTCGTCCCATGCCTGGCGGGTGCCGCCCACGGGTAATTCATAGTTTTCAGCGTGGTTGTGCATCCTGGCCGCCAGGGCACCGGCTTTTTTATAACAGCTCAATACCCTGTCGCGGTCTATCTTGCCTTCCAGTACATCTTCCACCGACCCAAAAGGTATGCCGTGTGCCCAGGAAAAAATATCGACCTGCCGAGGCTCCGGCATGTCACCATGCTGACAGATCTCGAACAGATTGCCGTCTTTGCTGAGTCTTGGCCGCGGAACCGGTAGCCCCGCTTCGCTGAGCGAGAGAATCCAGTCCAGCTCGGTCTGGATATCGGAATCCGGGTGATAGTCGTAACGGTGTATGCGCAATGCAAAGCGTCCCTGATCAGCATCGACCTGGTACACTGTGTTCTCCCGGTGCTTGATCAGCTTGATGGCCGGATTGTCCAAGTCCCATTGCTCCAAGGCAGCATAGGCTAGTCTTTCCAGTGCGAGAAATTGATCATCCGATGAGCGCTCGTGAAGTTGTGTCATGCTGCGTCCTCCAATGAAGTTAAGTGATTAGTGCCCAAACTGCGGTCGACAAAAATGCCCAGACCGATGGCCAGGCTCGCAATAGTTCCCGCCAGCAGAAATATTGCACCGAAAGCGTTGTTCTGAAATACAGCCGCCGCGAGTAGCGGGCCCAAGGCGCCACCGATTCCCAGCGTGGCGGAGTTTAATACAGTAAAGCGGCCGCTCTGGTCTGCGAAAGCCACTAGCCCCATCAGGTAGGCAACAATGAATTGCCAGGTGAATCCGTAGATACACATACCGGCCACATAGATATAGAGGGTATTTGCTTGAAGTATCACGGGGAGCGCAGCTACGTAAATTACGCCTCCTGCCAGGAGCGGCACCACGCATCCAAAGCGATCACCTAACAAGCCCGCGGCGATGCCGCCAAGACCTGTTGCGAAGACCGCCCCGGTCACCCCGATCCCGACCTGGACAGCGCCAAAATCCTTGAAGGCACCGAGCCGTTCAACGTACACCCAGATACCGGAGCAGGCCCCGAAAAAACACAGTAGTGCTACGGCGGCGATCCAGAGCTCCAGACTCCCGAAACCTGTCCTCAGGGAAACGCCGGTATCACGATCAACGCCTTTTACCCCCTGACGCGGCAATCTGAAGCCTGGCAGGCAGAGCAAGGCAAAGGCGGCTGCGACGGTATACATCACGCCACGAAATCCGAACTGTTCCAGCACGATCATTGAGACGCCAAGCATGATTATGACGTTGATCAGCAATTCGCTGCCCAACTTAAAACCGTAGTAACGTGGGGGGTCGCTGGTATCCCCGAACAGCGTGACGGTAATACCAAATACAGCGCCGGCGCCGCAGCCAGCCAGCAACAAGCCGCTTGCGAGTGCAGTGAAGTTTTCCGCATTGGCGGCGGCAATGGAGGCAGCGATTGCAACAAGCGCGCCGCCTACTGCGCCGAGCCTCCAGTTGACTCGTCTTATCCAAACGATCTGCGAGAGGTTCACGAGGGCGAAGCCCGTCAGATAAATGGCGCCGAGCAGACCGATTTCCCGTGTATCAAGCGCGAGGCTTTCCGCTGCACTACCGAGGATGATTGGCAGCAGGTTAAAAATGAGCATGCCGGCTGCGCCGACGGAAATGCCCGCGGCGAGGATGGCAGGTCGTTCCAGGTCCCGGGGCTTCAACTTGAAAATTTCCCTTGCTTGCGCTGCTCGCGTGCCTCCGCCATCAGGTATAGCATGTCCAGAGCGATGGTCGCGCCAGCGACCGCGGTCATCTGGTTCGGCGAGTCGAAGGGAGGAGATACTTCCACCACGTCGCCAGCTACAATATTGGCTCCCTTGAGTCCCCACAGCACCTTGCGGGCTTCCAGTACAGAGGGTCCACCCCAAACGGGCGTTCCTGTACCCGGCGTACAACTCGGATCTATGCCGTCCACGTCGAAAGTCACGTAGGTTGGGTGGTTTCCAATGACTTCACGGACCTCGGCAGCCAGACGCTCGGGGCCCATTGCCAGTGCTTCATTGGCGTAGTAGATGTGATAGTCGCGCGCCGAGACGTCTTCGGCAATGGTGCGAATATAGAGCTGGGCCGAGCGCATATCATCGATAACACCGTCTTTGGCGAGGTGCCAGGCAAACGTGCCATGGTTGATATGATCATCCTCCAGCGGAACCGCATCCTGGTGTGCATCGAAATGTACGATCGAGATAGGGCCATACTTTTCCGCGGCGGCGCGCATGGGTCCGTAAGGTCCCGTGTGATCGCCTCCCAGTACCAGCAGCGATGCATCGGCGTCAAATACGTGTTTGGCCATCTGGTATTGCGCTTCTATCATTGCCTCTGTAGCACCGGTGCCCACGCGATCTCCTACTGCATCACCGAAATCAATCACGCGGTATCGCTCGCGCAGATCGTAGTCCCAAGGATACACTCTCGGGTAGGC
>JBPCXM010000342.1:0-8645 GCA_051008535.1 Pseudomonadales bacterium
TTGTGGGTAGAGCGCGGAGTATATTACTGATTCGACTTTAGCTGTTCGGCTTCGAGCGATAGCTCTCGCGGTCGAACTAGATCGCCGAAATCCTGGTTTAGCCATCGTACCAGCGAAACCGATATCAACACCACAATAGGAAGCAATGGCAACGAGCCAAGCACGGTGATCGATTGCACCGCGTTCAACGCGCCGGACTGTAATATACCGGCTGTTAATAACGCCAGCAGTGTCGCCCAGGCCATTCTGGTCCAGCGGCGTGGCTCCTGGTCGTTACGTATGTTTTTGGCACAAACGCTGGCCAATACGAAGGCGGAAGAGTCTATGGTGGTGGCGCCGAAAACAAGAATCAGAACGCAGAAGACCGCCAGGGTGATCTTGCCCAACGGCATGTCGGCAATCACCAGCGCGTTCACGAATGACATGCCCTGGTTGGTTAATATGTCCGACACCGACATGATGCCAGTCGATTCAAGGTACAAGGCATAGCCGCCCATAATGGCGAGAAACAACCAGGTGCCTAAACACCCCCAACCTATGATCCCCAACACTAGCTGGCGAATCGTGCGACCGCGCGAAATACGTCCAAAAAACAGGCCAACCATGCCGGTATAGGCAATCCACCAGGCCCAATAAAAACCCGTCCAGTCTTTAGGGAAGCTGCTTTTTTCAATGGGGTCGGTCCAGGTAGCGACGGTTAGGAAGTTGTTGAACATCAACCCCAAGCTGTTCACCGTCAAGTCCAAAATAAAAAGCGTCGGTCCGGCGAGCAAAACAAACACCAGGGCCAATATTCCAAGCGCAATGTTGATGTCTGCTAGAAGCTTAATGCCCTTTTTCAATCCCCGATAGACGCTGGCGCCAAACAAGGCGGTCCACAGCAACAATACGACCAGTTTTATCGCTAGGCTGTCTTCTGCGCCGAATAATGTGGTTAACATGGCAGACAATAGCGGCACACCCAAGCCCAGCGTTGTGGCGACACCGCTAACGATGCCAAGCACAATGAGAATATCGATCACTGTTTTTATCTGCTCGCGGCCTTGTTCCGGCAGTGCACCGTCGCAAGCGCTGCTGATGCGCAAGGTGGGGCTGCGTTTGACATACAACATATAGGCAATCGGCACGGCAGGCACGGTATAGAACGCCCAGGGCACCAGGCCCCAATGCAACAACGGATACATGTGCGCCCATTCAAAGGATTTGGCGGAACCCACCTCTATACCCAACGGCGGGGTTTGCAAGTAGAAAATCGGCTCTGCGAATCCCCAGGCGATCACGCTGGCGCCGATGGCCGCGGTGAACATCATCGCCACCCAGTGCGTGGTCGAATATTCCGGCGGCTCCCCCGGTGCGCCTAACTTCACCTGGCCGTAACGCCCAAAGGCCAGCCAAGCACAGAACGACAAGGCCGCTAGGCCCGTTAGCAAATACAGCCAGAGGAAGTTATCCAATATCACGTCGCGCCAAGCTGTGATGGTACTGGCAGCGGTATCAGGAAACACAAGAAGAGGAATAGAGGCGACTAAAACAACAATCAAGGCGGGGATAAAAACGGACCAATCGACTGCCGGTTCGGAGTCACTTTCAACCGCGTTGTCACTCATAGACACACTACTATTGCTTATTTTTCGAGTAGCTTAGCACATCTGCCGCCACGGCACCGATGATGATAGTGGCCATGCCTCGCCGCCCAATAAAATACAGCATTGGATCATCGACGATTCACACATGGTACGATTGTTATACAACGGAGGATTAAGCCCATATGACTAAAGCTTTCCGGCAAGAACGCATCGATTTGGCCGCCGCATTTCGTTTGGCGGCGCGCTTTAACTACCACGAAGCCGTGGCCAATCATTTTTCCCTGGCAGTGAGTGACGATGGCAGCCAATTTCTCATCAATCCAAATCAGCGCCATTTTAGTTTGATTAAGGCCAGTGATTTATTGCTGATCGACGCGAATGACGTCGACACTATGCAGCATGCAAATTCACCCGACCCGACTGCATGGGGTCTGCACGGCGCGGTGCATAGACATTGCCCGCACGCGCGTTGTGTGTTGCACACACACGCGATTTATTCGACTGTGCTCGCATGCTTAGAAGATGCTAGTCTGCCGCCGATTGACCAAAATTGCGCGCAGTTTTATCAACGCACGGTGATTGACCGCGACTACGATGGTATGGCGTTTGAAAACGAAGGCGAGCGCTGTGCGGCCATGTTAAGCGACCTGAATAAGCGGGTCATGATTATGGGTAACCACGGCGTTCTGGTATTGGGCGATAGCGTAGCGGATGCCTTCAATCGGCATTACCACTTCGAGCGCTCTGCGGAAACATACATTAAAGCTTTGCAGACGGGGCGGCCGCTCAAGGTGCTTTCAGCGCAGGTCGCGGAAAAAACTGCACTGCAGTGGGAGAACTACGAAGCCGCTGCGGAAAGACATTTTTCGGATCTTAAAGTCATTCTTGATCGTGATGAACCAGACTATCGATGTTAGAGTAAGTTTGTAATGACATTGCGTATGACATAATATAGCGCTACGATAGCGAAAAGAGTGCACTTCCACTTTGGTAATAGTGTCTTCTACGAGCAGAG
The DNA here is from genome assembly GCA_051008535.1 of Pseudomonadales bacterium. Taxonomy (GTDB): domain Bacteria; phylum Pseudomonadota; class Gammaproteobacteria; order Pseudomonadales; family JAUIET01; genus JBBKXJ01. The sequence goes on from JBPCXM010000342.1 coordinate 2,602, forward strand.
AGCGATTTTGGCAAACACGGCAACGATTAAGAGCAAAACCATGACTGGCAACGAAGCAACAACCGACGGACGCATTCAGCGCAGCGAACGCAGTCGCCAATTAATCATCGATGCCATGTTGGCGTTGGTGAATGAAGGCAACCTGATACCGACCGCACAGCAGGTCGCCGACCGGGCTGGCGTTGCTATTCGTACCGTATTCAGGCATTTCTCCGAAATGGAAAACCTGTATGCCGAAATGGATTCCTATCTTAAGCCTACCTATGAAGGTTTGTTTCTGGGTGGCGATCGCAGCGGTAGCCTCGAAGAGCGCGTCCTGCACGCGGTGGAGCGTCACGCCAATGCTTACAGCGCGATGGGGCTCGTGATTCAGTCGACTCTTAGCCTGATTTGGCGTTCGCCAGTGTTAAAGAAAAACTACGCCAGGAACCAGCGTGGACTGCGCAAGGATCTGGACGATTGGCTGCCTGAATTGAAAAAAGTGTCTGTGGAAACCCGTGAGGCGATTGATGCGATTACTTCGTTCGAGTTCTGGGACCGCCTGCAATCCCAACAGGGGCTCGGCAAGAAAGCTTGTGTTACGCTGGTTACCAACCTGGTCACGGGATTGATACGTCAATAACACCGTGCACTAGGCCATTGCGAGTGCGTCCAACGTCACCTCAGCGGTACCTCAAAGCGTCTCGTTGTTCAGCGCTAAGCTGCCGCTTCTTCGCTGCCTCCCGCTTCTTCAGCGTTTTCCGATTGCGCAAGCTTGGCCTCCAACTCGTCTACCCTACGTTGCAGTTCGGCCTTTTCGGCCCTGTATTTATTCAGGGATTTTTGCAGTAAGTCATTCGCTGTTGTTTTCTCGGCGAGCTTCTTTTTATTGGTGTCGAGATTCTTCTTCATTCTGACCGGGTCAAATTGTTTCAGCGCGCCTACTTCCGCTCGCTCCTGGGCCAGATCATTTTGCAAGGACTTCAAGCGCTTCTTCTTAGTGGCGATTTCTTCCTGAAGGTTTTCACAGCGTTGATGCAACTCGCGATTACGCTGCTCAACTTTTTTGGTTGCACTGGCGTCGGTAGAAAGGGATTTGATCTGTTCCAATTGTGTAGCAATAACGGCTTGCTGTTCTTCTTGTTTTTTGATGCAGATGTCAATCTCGGCAGATTTGGCATCCAGTTTCACTTTGTATTCGGATCTGAGTTTGTCTTCGAGTGCGATCATTTTTTCAAGGTTTTTAGCGGCTAGCATTAAGTCTGTCCTGTGTCGTTGTCGATATGAAAAATGTGAGTAGTGGTCGTGGCTCTGAAATCAGTTGATTGGCTAAGTGAAGTTTAATTTACCCCTCGCAAATTCATGCTCAAGATACCCAATGATCTCTGCCGACTCGTACATCCATCTCACCCCAGCCTGGCCATCATCACGGTGCAGGCAAGGCGCCATCGCCTCGGAGTTATGAATCCTGTCCGGGAGTCGGATGCTCTATCTTATGAAAATCAATAAGATGGCGGGTCAAGAAGGATTTGAATCTTCGACTTACCGATGATGAGTATCTCTGAGGGCGGACAGTCTAAAAGGTAAGCGGAAGAAAGGGAAGCGATTTTCCAGCGAAGCAACTCCAACTATGAACCGGGTCACGAGACTGTTACGTCAATCGTTATTTCGGTCGGACCGAGCAGCCCTCCCAAACCATGCTCAAGCGGAAGCAAAGCCTCCAGTTTTTCTTTTTCTGACCAGGGCAGTTGTTGCCAAATGCTATGCAAATTCTCCCACACTAGAACCTGGAAAGTTTTCGCCACATTTTTGAATGGCGTACCGGCGATTTGCCCTTGATATAGCGAGCGATGGCGGTTAAACGCAGGCTCGTTGAAGAGGGTTTCTCCGCTGCTTTTATAGTATTGGTAGGCGCGGCAGTTCTGTTGCATGAGCGGTACAAAATATTGGCAGCACCATAGAAGTAGCGGCTGGAGATCGTCGACCAGCGCAGGGTTGTCAGTTGAGGTCGTTTTAACATTCTTGAGATAATGCCTGTCGATCCATAGAGCAGTGTTGGGCGCTTGCGCTCGAATGATTTTCCAGGCCGCCGGGTCGGTCTTGTTCATTCCCAATTGCCCCAGAATACTGGCATCGGCCAGGCTCATGCGGCTACCCAGCAGGTAGGGACGATGGCTGAAAATTAATTCCAGCGCGGCCAGTAATTGGCGGAAGGCCTCGTCCAGCAGTTTATGAGTTGGCGGGAAGCCTGGTCGACTGGGTGGCTGAAGCTTGGCCGGAAGATGAGAGTAATCGCAGTCACTGCTGGCGACACTGAATAGATACGGCAAGCGACGGGTCTGTCTCGCCGGGAAAAGCTTGCCGAGAATAAAGCGTGCCGGTCCAAACATGGGCTTCATCTCCGCTGCTAACCGCTCGCCCGCGGTGTTGTCGGTGGCGGCATGAACCCAGCGGTTATGGTGCACCATGTACAAGCCGAACTCATCGAGTGCTTCGTCAATAAGCCGGATAAAAAAGCCTTCGGCAGTATTCTTTGCGGGTAGTAACGTTAGGTTGGAGTCCTGATCAGTCAACCATTCGCCAATGGCAGAGGAATCGTATAAGTTTTCGCCGGCGGAACCTAGCAAATAGGGCACCGCTGGCAATTCTTGCAGTTTGTTTTCGCGGGGCCACGTCATGCTGAGCCGCCCGCTTTGCAGCGCCTTGACGCGCAACAGGCCTTTTGCGGCCGTAAGGAAACCACTTTCTTCAGGAAACCAGTTAAATGGCATGCCGGCCTGGCGTAATAGCGCGTCGACCTTTAAGCCAAAAGGAGACAGTTTTGAACTCCAAAGAATCCAGTTGGCTTCACTTTTCATTGGTGTGATTTATTCGATTATCTAATCGCCGCATTACAGTACACGAATTGCGCGAGTTTCGGCTCAAGTGTGCAGCTGCCCGCATAATTGCAGCTCATCGGTCGGCGGCGCTGAGGCGATCCTGCCAAAGTCGCGACAATTACCGCGCTTATTCTTTGCTTCTGCGCTCAAGCTGCAGTAGAGGCGGCACTAATCCAATGCTGTCCACAAGAATTTGCGAACTATGTCACAAAAAAAGCGTCAAAAATTTGACGAATATCACGAAAAATGAACAATAATGAATGGTTTAATACTAATCTTCACGAATAGTGAGATCAATATGCCTAATAACAATAAAAACGATGCACGACTCAAATCCATTCGCCAAAACGTGCAGGAGTTGCTCACGGACCTTTTGCGCAGTGCCGAAGTATTCGCATCGAGTGACGACGTGAGCACTGAAGAGTACCGTGAGCTGATGCGGGTGTTCATACCGAAACTGCGTCATTTGCTCGTTCTAACAGGCCAACTTGGGGACAGTACACCAGCCGAACCGCCAAGCGCGTGAAAACGGGCTCGGAATATTCCAGAAGCAGACGGCAGATATCCAGGTAGATCACCAGACTACCGTAACGTGCTACGTGATACCTTTGTACTCGTGAAAGCAGACAATGATAGTGGCCGGTGTTCAAAGCAATGCTCCGTTTGAGACCCGACAACGCTAATTGAATTATGTTATATTGAAGTATAACTTCTATATTGCATTGTCCATTTATGATCTATCGAGATATTTCCAACGAATTCAAGCGGTTACTTATCGAGTACCCCGTCGTGACCATTTTGGGGCCACGTCAAGCTGGAAAAACGACATTGGCGAAAGGGTTACTAGATGGGTATCAGTATTGCAATCTGGAAGCTCCAGAATTGCGTGAACTCGCGACCGATGATCCGAAGGGGTTTCTGGCTCAGCTCAAACACAAGGTGATTTTAGATGAGATCCAGCGAATACCCGAGCTGCTGAGCTACATTCAGGTAATGGTTGATGAGAATCCGAGTAACGGCCGATTCGTTCTAACCGGTTCGCATCAACTTGCTGTGCGAGAAGCCATTAACCAATCGTTAGCGGGTAGAACCAGCATATTGAACCTTTATCCGTTTTCAATAAATGAACTCTCAGCCACCGATATCTCTTTCAAAAACGCAGCCGCGTATATTTTCCAGGGCTTTCTTCCTCGTATTTACCACCATCATCAGCGGCCAACGCAAGCCTACTCGAACTACTATCAAACGTATGTCGAACGAGATGTGCGCCAACTTATCAACTTAAAAGACGTTACGTTATTCGAGAAGTTCATCAAATTGCTGGCAGGCCGCGTCGGGCAGTTGATGGACTACAGCTTGCTCGGCAATGATGTCGGCGTTAGCGCTAACACGATCAAAGAGTGGTTGTCGATTCTTGAGGCAACTTTCGTTGTCTATAAGCTCTCGCCGTATTTTGAGAACTTTGGTAAACGCGCGGTTAAATCGCCGAAGTATTATTTTATGGATACCGGACTGCTGTCCTTCTTGCTCGGAATTGAAAACGTCGAACAGGTCAGCAGAGACCCTCTGATTGGCCAGCTATTTGAAAATCTGATTGTTATGGAATGTGTGAAGACGCGGCTCAACGCTGGCAAGCTACCCAATCTTCATTTCTTCAGAGACAGTAATGGTAATGAGGTAGATATCCTGTTCCAAAACGGTCGGCAGCTTACGGCGATTGAAGTAAAGTCCAGCGAGACATATCGTAGTGCACAATTAAAGGGGTTAAAGCGAATAAGGGCTCTGAGCTCCAATGTCACAAAAACTTATATGGTTTATGCGGGAGATCGCTTCGAATTTAGTGATGGTACAGCGGCGATAAGGTTCGACCAGGTTAGCGAGATTTTCGCATTAAGCCCCATATAGGCGCCAGGAATTAACAAATGGGCCTATCGCAATCATTGTCAAACGTTACAAAAAAGGCGCGACCATTGCGCATGGAGAACTAACATCAGATTAGATTGGTGCCCAGGAGAGGACTTGAACCTCCACCCCCTTGCGAGGACTAGCACCTGAAGATCCGTGGCGGGTGGGCAACCCGCCCATTCTGCTGTATATCAACGGGTTAGAAAACCGTGGACACTAACCCTGCGGAATATGTAGGTATTGTGGCCATGCCAAAAGTCGTACCGGTTTGACCCTAGATACGCCATTCTCAAGTTGTTCCCATAGGACATGCGCCGCCAAGACTCCGCATAAAGTCAACGATCAACTTGAATTCGTCAACAGCAGACTTCCAACCAAAATAGTAATTCGCACCCCACACGTGAGATCGGTGTTAATTATGTTCAAGGCTATTGCTTGGGACGGCCTCAACCGATCGATGAGTTGTTGCATGAGTTAGGCCAAGCGGTGCCCGATTCGACACCACACGCAAACGATGGTGATTATACATACGCCTAAGAATCACATGTCCGTTCGACCATGATTTGCCAGTGACGTAGTATTGTGCCGCAAGTAAGCGCTTTTTGGTTTGACGTAGGATAAATAGATCCGCTTATGACAACCTCCGTTGTTGTTTTGAGTCCGGGTGATTCATGCTCTACCGACTCTCGATTCTAGGGACAAATGCCGTCTTAACAAGCAAGCGATTTCTTTCCCCAGAACTCCCTATACTGATGCTGCCAATAAAAGTATTGGTCTTACGTTGTTCCATTCTTTTACCATTAAATTGGATCCATAGGTGAACTTTAGGGAATAGGACGTTTATATCTATTACACCCTGCAAAGTGTATGGTTTGACATGCCTTGGTGGTTTAACGCGAATTACCACCAGGGACGCGGTCGACTTTCGATCGTCAATAATTATAGCTGAGGAGGGAATGATGAAAACGACTATTTTTGGGCTTTTGATGCTGTTGTCAGGGCTCGCCATCGGAGACGTATTAGTGGTGAACATCTGGGATCCGATGCCGGGAAAAGGGGCTTTGACTTTCAAATACGCGCATGAGGCGCGGGCAATACACGATAAGTTGGGTGCACAGGCGATTGTGGCCACCGATCAGATGGGCAACTTGCACTATGCATCCGGGTTTGCAAGTTGGGAGGCCTGGGGTAAGTTTCAGGCGAAATTGCAGGCGAGCGAAGAGTGGACCGCGTTCATCGCGAAACTCAATAGCGACCCTTCTGCCGAGCGTGTAGATGTGT
>JBPCXM010000343.1:0-5389 GCA_051008535.1 Pseudomonadales bacterium
GCTGCGGCCCCGGCCCCACCGAAGCCCACCACGACGATATCGCAGGATTCATCCCAATCCAATGATTCGGCGCCTGCGACAATGAGTGGCTCCCGTGCCTTACCAGTGTCCTGCAAGTTGTTTTCGCTTTGCTCCCTCATGATTGAAATCCTGGCTAATCGCCTTCAGCCTGCGCAAACATGTTTTCTGTGATCATATGGCCCTCGCCCAGGGGCTCGACGGCCTCGAATACACGCCGATATCCGGTAGCACAGATTTTCCATTCACCGCCATCCTTACGATAGCTGTCTTCATACACGGCTGAACCGTAGATTCGTACCCCGGCCTCCAGGTGAATAACGATATCCTGCAAATACCAACTGCCACGCGCCGTTTCTTTGTCGATGATTTCTATTTCAGGCTGGTGCCCCTGGTGCAGTGTCAGGACCTTCTCTCCCGAGAGGTTCTCCCGCATGAATTCGACGATCTCTCCCCGTTTGTTGAAGCTGAGCTTGCCGCTGTTGTAGCGCCCCGTGCAGTCCTCTGACATGGAGCTTTCGAACAGTGCCCAGTCATTGGTGTCCAGGCCCCGGAGATAGCGGGCTTTCAGCTGTTTGATCCTTTCTATTTCAAGTAATTCATTCATGCCAGATTCTCTCCTCAAAGCATCGTCGGTTATCTATTTCTGGATAAACTCGCCAGCATACCACTCAAACATAGTAATCTTCTCCTCGAGTGAGTTATCGGGTTGACCCGTAAAGGGGTCCCTGAAGCCGATCACGACGTCCGTCACGCCGATGTTTTCAAGACGCTCTATTCCCTCACGGGTAAAAGCATCCTGCCCCGTCGTCCAGAAACTATAGTTGGAATCAAGAGTACCATACTGGTCCCGCAATTGATTGATGCGCTTGATGTAGGATTCCACTTCGTGGGTGCCCGCCCCCGCGCAGACCCAACCATCTCCCTGCCTCGCAGCACGCTTCAGTGCGGCCTCTGAATGACCACCTATATAAATCCGTGTCGGCGTGCCTGGAGATGGGCACATCTTGTTCTCCGGCATCGTGTGGCAGACGCCTTCGAAGCCAAAATACTCACCTGTTTCCAGGCCCCTTAAAATATCGATCTGCTCATCGAGGCGCTTGCCACGTCTTTCCCAAGGCACACCGGCAATAGCAAAATCCTCTGGCCAAGGACTCAGCCCTATACCGAGGTCAAGGCGATCTCCACTGAAGGCCTGAATGCTCTGCACCTGCTTCGCTACCATGGCCGCCTGGCGAACGGCCAGTTTGTAGACATAGGTACAGAATCGAATATTCTCGGTCACAGCCGCCATGTGGGTAACGGCAATCAACGCCTCCATGAAAGGCTGGTTTTCAATGAATTCCCGACCGCCGTCTTTGGTATAGGGATACCTGGTGTCTGAGTTTCTCGGGTAACAGATGCTGTCCGGCACCGCGATGCTGTCGAACCCCGCCGCCTCTGCCTTCTGTGCCATGGGTGCATAGTGCGATGGATCGCACATGCCAATGTTCAGGCTGAATTTCATACCTACAATTCCTCTAATTATTAAGATACGCTCGAATCAGTGGTACCTGCTCTGGAAATCTCTTCCAGCAGAGGCACCACCTTATTGGCATACAATTCCAGGCTCTGCCATCCGACGTCAATGGGCATACCGCCACATAACGGTGCGAGGTTAAGGGATCCCTTGCCCGCGATTTTTTCTGCGGCCTCCTGTGGAGACAGGATCGCGTACTTGCCCTCTACGCGGAGCTCGTCAAGGCTATCAGCGGCGGATTCCGCATAAGCCCTGCGACTCTTGTGTTTCCACTGGGCGTAGGTGACGGCATCGTAAAGCAGGTATTTACCCACTTCCTCCCAGGCTTTATCAGGATCTTCGGCAATTAACGTCAGGGCAGGTTCGCGAGGGAAAATAACGAACCCGTTAGCGAATCCGTGGTCCCTGCACTCTTCCTCATAGAGGTCCTTGAGTGCGGGATCGTCAATGGCAGGAGCAAAGAAGAGCTTGAACCGGGCGGCCCGGCGCGCCGCCGCACGGCTGTTCCCGCCGATGAACAGGAAAGACCGGGGATCGGTCTCGGGAATTGGATTCAGCTGCACGGGTGTACCCTGGTGATCGAATTCCTCACCGCTCATGGCGTGCAGGAGAACCTCCAGCTTCTGGTCGAATATCATACCTCTCTGCTCCCAGGGCATACCGAAAGTGCGATATTCCAGCTCCCGATAACCCAGGCCCAGGGTAACGGTAAATCGGCCGCTGGCTATCAGGTCCAGAACCGCGATGTCCTCCGCCACCCGGATCGGGTCGTGCAGGGGTAGCTGCAGCGCACTGACACTGAGCCTCAGCCGGCTGCTGACTGAAGCGGCGGAGGCTGCCATCATCAATGGGGAGCTGAGGAAACCGTGTGCCGTGTTGTGATGTTCAGAAAAACCCACCACGGAAACCGCCTGTTGGTCGGCCCACCTCACCATATCGAGACACGCGCGGTATCGATCCCCCATGGTATCGGGGCAGAATGGCGCCCTTTTCAGGTCAAACTGAAGAACAATGAGTGGTTCCAAGTTGACTATACTCCCCTGCCGATCAGGCCTGATCGAGCTGCTCTTTGGCTGTCATCCAGCGCACCACCATTTCGCCCATGCGCTGGCGGTCGTAGGCATCCTCTTCGTACTTGAACAGACCGTTACCCGCATAGTGGAGTATGGTGATGTTGGGCTCCTCATAGATCTGCCCATCCCCCAGATCCTCCATGCGGTTTAGAACTTCACAGATCACCCAGCCCTTATCCTCGTCGATGCTGTACCAGCGGATGGGAAAGGCGGTCATGCTGCTTGCCGGAAAGGGCTTCATCACCCCGGTAATCCAATTGTAGATGGCCTCTCGCGCCCAGAACTGCCCATACTGGTGCTCAAAGTAGGTAGCATCTTCAGTAAACATGTCGGCCCAGTCGCGCCAGTCCTGCTGCCGCGCACCCTTGAGGGCCGCGGCCTGATACCTGTCAAACGCCTCTTCAATCTCCTCTCTTTGCCATCGACCCATGATTTTCTCCTGTCATGTTGGGGTAGGCCTGAGAGCTTAGACATGTTCTATTGACTACTAAATAGGTTTCTGGTCAATAGCCTGGATACCCCGGAGAAATAGTTCAATGGCGAGTTGTACTGTCTTCCTGTCGTAGTGCGGGAGGGGATCCGTGGGGACCCTTCTCGCCAGCAAGGCGATCTGCAACTGATGAAAGATAACCGATACGCGCTGCACATCGATGCTCCTGATCTCACCATTTTCAACACCCTGTTTAAGGGTTCTCCTGATGCGGGCTCTCCACCGTCGGTTTTGACGAGTGACCTCGGGAAGGTATGTCTGTAGAAGCGCTTCTTCATCTCGGGCAAACAGCATTAAAACCGGGTTGTGCTCCTTAAAATCAAACGAGGTAAGGAATAGACTCCTTAACTCTGCAAGAGTATTTCCCTCCGCACCGGAGGCCCGGTATTCCGACAGGGTGGACCATTGGTTGAGGCTGTCCTCAACCACCGCCCTGAACAATTTCTGCTTACTGCCAAAAAAATGAAAAACAAGGCCTTTTGAAACCTCGGCGCGCCGGGAGACTTCCTCCATGGTGGTTTTCTTGTAACCCAGCTCTGCAAAACACTGGCCGGCTCCCGCCAGCACCGCCAGGCGCCGCCGGGCGGATGCCTGCTTGCGGCGCATTTCGTAATCGTTGCCTTTGCCCACTGTATCTATTCCCACTTGTTATCGGGCAAGCTGCTTCGCTCCAGGCATGCTGTTGACCAGAACTATATTGTGCGGTCAATGACTCAAGAATAGCATGGTTTTTACTGTCACTCTACAAGCATTAACCAAGGAACTGAGGGGTCACCGGGGTTCCCGTACACGCATTGCGAAGAAAATCGGTATCGACCCCGCCGTGATTGCCGGCCACTCGACGCGCGTTGGTGCGGCGCAGGAGATGGTGGAACAAGACATCGATGCGGCCAAGATCATGCTGGCCGGCCGCTGGAGCAGTCTCAAAATGGTGACCCGCTATGCGGCTTTCTGGGTTTAACCCGAATAGACACGATCTTCGCCCCAGTTCAGGCGTCGATCGACCAGCTCGAATTCTTGCTGGTAAAGAGGGTGAAAAGGATGGGTCACACGAAATGTTTGTATCAAGCTGTTCCGATTAGCTGTAGTTGACAGCCTATTCCCATCCGGTCGTGGAAAGGCTAATTGGCAGTGTACGGGGTTTTGTGACCATCCCCCCGAAATGTCCAATAGACCACTGGAAGCCGCATAACCACTGGGCTGTAGCGGAGGCGTTTTTTCACTCAACCGTGCTCGCATCGCATTTTGGGCGATGACTGATCATTTCCCTGTCAATCAGTCACCGCTCCTCTGGTTTCACGCCAGCCAATAGCGCTTCCAAATCCAGCAGGGTATTGTCCTGTTGAAAGGAATAATTGCCGTTGAGGTTAACGTTCTGCCAGGCGACGGGAGACACGCGCGTGATGATGTCCACCGCGCGCTGATCTCGTTTCCTCTCGTAGCGCGCCAGCAGAAACGAGAGAATCGCCGAGTTGTAGTAGACAATGCAGTTGGCGATGAGACGGGCGCACTCGTTGGCGAGCTCAACATGGTAGTCGCTGCCACCGATGAAACGGTTACCATTCACTGAAGCAATGGCACGCCGAAGTTGGTGGTAGGCTTCTCCCCGGTTCAGCATCTTTTGTATATAGCCTCGAAGGGTTTCGTTATCGACATAGTCCAGCAAATAACAACACTTCACCAGTCGGTCATATTCCTCCAACGCGGCAAGCGTCTTGTCACTGCGTTTGTTGTTATTCAGTTTTTGCACGATGGTGCTCTGCGAAATATTTTTTCGATGCAGTGAACAGAGGATGCGCTGTAGCGCATCCCACTCCGCGATGATGAGCGGATGATTGGCCGGCGTCGTCAGTTGGATAAAGGGTTCGTTGTCGCCAGCCTGCGGGTTGATCACAAAGCATTGCTCGAAAATACGCTTGACTCTAGCGTAGCGTGGGGCGAAGGCGTAACCAAAGAAGTCCAGCAAGGCAAAGTTCACCCGGTTGGTGCCATGCGTATCCGTTGAGATCGTATCGGGTTGAAGGTCGGTCGTATTGTTGTATAACAGATCGAGCACATGATGGCCTTCGTATTCATTGGCGCCGATGATTTTGGTGTTGAGTGGGATGTGATTGGACACCAGCGTCATGGCTGAGACGCCTTTCCCTTGTCGGAAGTATTTCGCCGAGAAGCGGGCTTTGAACGTGTTAATGCGTGTCTCAAATTTTTGGCCATCGATGCTGGCAAAGACTTGATGGCGATCTACATGGTAGTGCCGGAAGATCGGCAAGCATGTGACCGCATTGGCGA
>JBPCXM010000344.1:0-3168 GCA_051008535.1 Pseudomonadales bacterium
AAATTTTGGGGGTAAAAAACTGGAGAGTAACAGTTCATGAAGCCGAGATCGCTGTGGAAGTCAGTTCGACAACTTATCGTATTTCAAATAAAGCTCACCGCCGACGCACTGCGCGATTTGCTATTAAGCCCAATATCCATGGGAGCGGTGCTGTTGGACTTTGTGCTTCGCCTCGATGAAGAGAATAGCTTGTTTAACAGACTAATGCACTACGGCGTGCTGTCTGACGAATATATTAACCTTTTTGGTCAGTATCACTCGCATACCGACTCGGGCAACCTGGATAGCCTGGTGAACAAGGCTGAAAAGACGCTTAAGGAAGAATACTTAGCGAAAAATACCGATGCCGCTCGGCAGGATAAATAACAGTGTGGTATTAGTGGCTTTTAAACAAGCTTAGTGCCGCCTGCGTCAGCGCTTTCACGCCAGTGTCTATCGTCTTCTCCGGCTCGGGAGCGAAGAACGGCGAATGCAGCGAGGGCAGATCACGTTTGTCTTTTTTCGCAGCGGCGAACGTCGCCGCTTTTACCGCACCTAGCCACATCAACAGGCTAGGAATAGGCGGCTCCTGCCGACCATAGCGTGAGAAGTCCTCGCCACCCATCACGGGGTCGAGATCAAGCACATTATCTGCGCCCAGGTCTTGCTCCAACACACCCCTGATTTTACTCGTTAGATCCGGGTCGTTCCATAGCGACGGCGTGAATTCATTCTTGACTGCCACTTCGGGAAGTTTGTCTTCGGGCAAACCGAAGGACTTGGCTTGCAATTTCGCAACGCGTTCAATGCCGGCCAGCAGTTGCTCGCGAACTTCATCGGAGAAAGATCGGACCGTTAGCTGTAAATCCACCCGGTCAGAAATGATATTGTGTTTGGCGCCGCCGTGAATCGAGCCAACGGTGACGACGGCGGGTTCGATCGGATTGATCTCGCGCGACACCAGTGTTTGCAGATTCATTATGATACTGGCGGCGATAACAACCGGGTCTTTGGTGGTATGCGGGTAAGCGCCGTGTCCACCCACACCGAAAATACTAATATCGACCGAATCAACATTGGCCAGGGCCCAACCACTGACTAAGGAAACCTGTCCGGCCGGCATATTGGCATTGGCGTGCAAGGCGAGGTTATAGTCCGGCCGCGGGAAGCGCGTAAACAAACCGTCGTCTAGCATTAGACGCGCGCCGGCACCGCGTTCTTCCGCCGGCTGGCCTATCATCATCAATGTTCCTTGCCAACGGTCACGTTGTTGCGCCAGCGTGCGCGCCGCACCAACGAAGGCCGTCATATGAATGTCGTGACCGCAGGCGTGCATCACGGAAACCTGCTGACCGGTTTGTTCGGTTGCTGTGACTTCGCTTGCGTAGGGCAGGCCGGTTTGTTCCTCTACCGGCAGAGCGTCGAGATCGGTACGCAGCATCACGGTAGGGCCATCGCCGTTTTCCATTAATGCGACGATACCATGTCCACCGACTTTTTCTGTTACTTCAAAGCCCGCGTCTTGCAACTCTTTGGTGATGCGCTTTGCCGTGTTATCTTCCTGAAATGAAAGTTCGGGATTCGCATGCAAGTACTTATAAAGCGCGAGCAGATAATCTGCTTCGGCACCGCGTGCCAAGTTGACGCAGCCAAGTAAAGCTAGGATAAGAGCGAGCGGTTTGATCATTGTTGCAGAACCTTTATTGTACGCTAGCGCGGCTATCGTCTCTTATTTGTCGAAACTCGTTACCTTCGAACCAGTTCGGGAAGTGAGTTTCGTTAGCGAGCTGGTGGCCAATCTCGAAATACAGTGTGATGTCTTCGATCACACCCGATAAATCCCAGGATTCATCGTACTCATCCGCTGGCTTGTGGTAGCGGTTAGCAGTGTAGTCGTTTTGCTGTGCCTGGCCCCACGCCGCGTCGTGGTCAACATAGTCAGTGCCGCCCTCAGCGTACAACACTGGTACGCCGCGTTTAGAAAAATTAAAGTGGTCGGAGCGATAGAAATAGCCTTTTTCAGGCGTTGGCTCTGGTTTCAACACACGGTTTTGTTTACTCGCCCCCTCCTTGAGATAATTTTCGAGCTCGGAGCTGCCGTAGCCGACCACCGTAATGTCCCGTGTCTTGCCCAGTACATTCATCGCGTCTATATTTATGGCCCCCACTGTCGTTGCCAAGGGGTACACAGGGTTTTCGCCATAAAACCTTGAACCCAGCAAGCCTGACTCTTCAGCTGTTACGGCGAGGAATACGATGGAGCGTTGTGGTGGTGTTTTCAATCCCTTGAAGGCTTCTGCCAATTCCAGCAACGCTGCCGTACCGCTGGCGTTGTCGACCGCACCATTAAAAATTTGATCGCCGTCGCCCTCTTTCTTGCCCAGATGGTCCCAGTGGGCGGTGTAGAAAATGGTTTCTTCGGGTCGTGCACTACCGGGTAAAATGGCTATCACATTATTTGATGTGGACTCGCGGGTGGTGTTTTTAATTGCCACTGAGGCCTTAATCGCCATTGGCGTGGCTTTAAACGCTTTGTTCAAGGCCTGCGCTTTGGCCTCTTCGTAGTCCATGCTAGCGGCGCTGAACAACTGTTTTGCCGCGTCTGCTGTCACCCAGCCTTCGACTGCGGCGCGTGCAGCGTTTTCATCCTCCGCCACCAAATCAAATTGCGGGCCCGACCAACTGCCAGCGACGACTGCCCACGGGTAGCCGGCGGCCGCATCTTCATGCACGATGATTGCCCCAGCGGCGCCCTGGCGCGCGGCTTCTTCGTACTTATAAGTCCAACGGCCGTAGTAGGTCATTGCATTGCCGTTGAACAAGCCGTCATCCTGCGTGGCAAAACCGGGGTCGTTGACTAGAATCACAACCGTTTTGCCTTTCACGTCTAGATCCTGGTAGTCATTCCAGTTGTATTCCGGTGCCACAATGCCGTAACCAACGAATACCAACTCGCTGTTTTCCAATGCGACGCTGTCGGTGACGCGCTTGGTCCATACCATCATGTCATTGCCATAGGTCAAGTCGATTTTACCAATGGGCGTGTCGACGGCGAGGGTGATGTTTGGGTCGGCGGTAATTTCTACCAATGGAACTGGCTGAAAAAAGCTGTCGCCGTTGCCGGGTTTGAGGCCGATTTCAGTAAACTTGTCGCGTAGGAAATTGATGGTTTTGATCTCGCCTTGCGAG
>JBPCXM010000345.1:0-7155 GCA_051008535.1 Pseudomonadales bacterium
CTCGCCAATGTGCGGCTGGCTCCCTTCCAGGGGGCGAAACTGGCCCTCGCCTAACACCTGCCAACAGCAATTCTCATAGTCACCGACACGTCCGGCACCCGCTGCAAACACCGCGCTCTTAACCGCTTCCAAATTTTCCCCGGGCACGTAAAAGCACAGTTTAAACATTCTTTGTGTCTTCCTCTGGCATCTCGTTGCGAACGAACTCATTCAACTGTTCGCATTCTATCGCCGCGCGCAAGCCCTGCATAAACTGCTGGTAATAATGTAAATTATGAATCGTATTCAATTGTGCACCGAGCATTTCCTTACACTTGTCGAGGTGGTGCAAATAGGCACGGGTGAAATTTTGGCAGGTGTAGCAAGTACAATTTTCGTCAAGTGGCCGCAGGCTGTTTTTGTATTGTGAATTGCGAATGCGCACAACTCCTTGCGAAGTGAATAAATGGCCGTTGCGCGCATTTCGTGTCGGCAGCACGCAATCGAACATATCGACACCGCGCTGCACGGCAGCGGCTATATCCCACGGCGTACCGACACCCATCAGATAACGCGGTTTATCGGCTGGCAACTGTGGGCTGAGCTGATCCAGCACCGCCAGCATTTCGTGCTTCGACTCGCCAACGGCTAGGCCACCGATGGCGTAACCGTCGAAACTGAGCGCCTGCAAGCTCTGCAATGACTCAGTGCGCAGATCCGAATACACACCACCTTGTACGATACCAAACAATCCAGCGTCGCTGTCGCCATGCGCCATCTTGCAGCGCTCGGCCCAGCGTAGCGATAGTTGCATCGATTCACGAACGCGCGTTACATCCGCCATGTACGGCGTGCAATCATCAAATATCATCACGATATCCGAACCCAGCGAACGCTGTACTTGCATGGAGATTTCCGGGGTCAGATGCACCACGTCACCATTCACCGGCGAGCGAAATTCCACGCCCTTCTCGGTGATTTTGCGCATATCACCGAGGCTAAACACCTGAAAGCCGCCCGAGTCGGTAAGTATTGGTTTATCCCAGCCCATAAAGTCATGCAGCCCGCCGTGCGCCTCTATCACCTCGGTGCCAGGCCGCAACATGAGATGAAACGTGTTACCCAACAGAATTTCAGCGCCCGACGCAGCGACGTCACGCGGCAACATTGCCTTTACAGTGCCATAAGTACCTACCGGCATGAAGGCCGGTGTTTGAATCGTACCGCGTGGCAACTGTAGACTGCCTCGTCGCGCCTGACCATCGCTATGGCTCAGGGCGAATTGCATCCGGCATGTCATAAAGTAACGCCTGTTGCTAACGATTTGACTTGTGCCGACTCGATAAACATTGCATCACCATAACTGAAAAATTGGTATTCCAGAGCAATTGCCGCGTTGTACGCCTCGAGAATATTTTCCCTGCCTGCGAAGGCACTCACCAACATCAACAAAGTTGATTCCGGCAGGTGAAAATTGGTGATCATCGCGTCCACGCAGCGAAACTCGTAACCGGGATAAATAAAAATTTGCGTATCCCCATTGTATGGCGCAATGCAACCAGAACGGGCCGCCGTCTCTAAACTGCGCACACTGGTTGTACCAACAGCGATAACTCGGCCACTATTTTGCCGCGCCGCTTGAATTTGCGCGCAAGTCTTCGCGTTGACTTCGACATACTCGGCGTGCATCTGATGATCACTAATATCATCGACTCGCAGCGGCTGGAAGGTGCCTGCGCCCACATGCAAAGTCACAAACGCCATCTCAATGCCGCGTGCACGCAATTGTGCCATTAGCGCTTCATCAAAATGCAAGCCCGCCGTCGGCGCCGCTACTGCACCCGGTTGCTGCGCATAAACGGTTTGATAGCGCTCTGCATCAATCGCTTCATCGGCACGCGTAATGTAGGGCGGCAAGGGCATATGACCCAGCTCAGCCATTACTGCTTCGGGTTTGTACGCGTGGTCAAATTGCAGTACAAAAAACTCGCCTGCGCGACCCACGACCTCCATTGTTGCCGCGATATCCTCGCTTTGCTGGTCACGATGCAAGTCGATGCGAGCACCCATTTGTGGCGTTTTGCTGGCTCGCACTTGCGCTAGCACTTTTTGATCACCGAGTAATCGTTCGATCAAGATTTCCACCTTGCCGCCAGTCGCTTTAGTCCCAAACAGGCGTGCTGGAATAACCCGTGTATTGTTGAACACCAGCAAATCACCGCTACTCAAATAGTCGCCCAGGTCAGCAAAAGTTTTGTGCTGTAGCTCGCCGGACACCGCATTGAGGTATAACAAACGACAGTCGCGCCGCCGTGCCGAAGGTCTTTGCGCGACCAAATGCGGCGGCAGATGGTAGTTGAAATCCTGCTTTCTCATCTTGGATTAACGAATATGGAGACCGAAAAAGAGGCGGATTTTAAGCGTTGCGGGATTCGTTTGCACGCGCAGCGGTGCTTGCTATAATGCCGCGCTTCGCACGCCCACGCCGGGATGGCGGAATTGGTAGACGCAGTGGATTCAAAATCCACCGGTGGCAACACCTTGGGGGTTCAAGTCCCCCTCCCGGTACCATCTTCGAAATCGGTGTAATCAACTACGCTTGGCTTATAACGTGGCAGAAATGGCACTTACAACCTACTCTACGGCAATAACGCCGTTACGAGCGTGCTAGCGACAGCTCAGGGAATAGCGCTCGCAGTCCAGCTTCACTGGCATCGGCAACACCCCTCTCGGTGATCAAACCAGAAACTAGCTCAGACGGCGTGGTATCAAATCCATCATTTCGTACAGGATGTTTTTCTGGAAACAATTCTATTTCGATCAATTCGCTGCCGTTTGCCAAGCCTTTCATTTTCCGAACTTCATCGCCTGAACGTTGCTCGATTGGAATATCGGCAACACCATCACTTATATTCCAATCTATTGATGTGGAAGGGACACAGGCATAAAACGGCACGTTATTGTGCCGGGCGGCCAGTGCCTTTAAGTAGGTTCCAATTTTGTTACAGACATCTCCCGTGGCACTTGTTCGGTCGGTGCCCACCAGGCAAAGATCAACAAGACCCCGCTGCATTAAATGCCCACCAGCGTTATCTGTTATGACGGTATGTTTTATTTGCTGTGAAGAAAGCTCCCATGCTGTTAAAAATGCGCCTTGATTCCTCGGCCGTGTCTCATCAACCCATACGTGCACATCGATACCAGCCTCATGCGCTTTATAGATTGGCGCTAGTGCGGTTCCCCAATCCACAGTGGCTAACCAGCCCGCATTACAATGAGTCAGAATATTCACTGAGCCACTCCTTTTAGGTGCGGCAATATCTTTGATTAGCGCAAGGCCGTTATCACCTATTGCCTCACAAACTTTAACATCTTCCTCGCAAACAACCGTCGCCAGGTCATAAGCAGCCTGTACTCTTTTAGCGGCAGGAAGAGGCATTACATCAGCAAACATTCGCTCAACCGCCCACGCGAGATTTACAGCTGTCGGCCGGGCGTTAGCAAGTGACCGTTTGGCGGCCAAGAGCGTCTCATCAGAATTTGATTCGTTTAGCGCAAGTGCGATACCAGAGGCAGCCGTTGCACCAATCAACGGCGCGCCTCTGACTTGCATATTGCTGATTGCCGCGCAGGTATCTTCAACTGATCTAAGTTTGAGCAACTCAAATTCATAAGGCAATTTGGTTTGATCGATGATGGTGACTGTTCTACCATCGTCATCCAACCAAATTGTGCGGTAATGCTTTCCATCAACTAACATAAACGGACTCTGTGTTTTACCTTGGGAGCCAGAGAATGGCGAGGTATTCTTGCAGTACAATTCGCATGAGTTCTCACTCGTGTGAAGTGTAACTATCATTTGTAAAACGGGGCATACAGACACAAAAGAAAACCAGGTCTCGATGCCCCGTGTTGGTAATTCTTTGTTGAGTGCCTTGTGGAATTTGCACCACACTGCCTACAGACACCATCTGCTCTTCGCCATCTAAATCCATCAGTCCCCGTCCGCTTTCAATGACATACCACTCATGTACCAACAGACTGTGTAGCTGAGTGGTTATACCTGGTTTAACCCGACAACGCGCTAATGAAAAGTTTGGTAGCACCTGGTCATTAATGTACTCAGCAACAAATAGCCGTTCATCCGTATAAAATTCAGCGATCGGTGCTTGTTGACCGGCATCCGCGATGATTGGCCCTAAAAACGCTGGCAGAATTGCCATCATCTCAAGCGTTCATAAGCGGAAAGCAATGCAAACATAACTGGCCCAATGGTGAGTCTTTTGACGCGATTAAAATACCATTCCTAGCAAATTACAATGGCTATTGACATATGTCAACTCTTGAAAGACCATGCTTGCCACTTCTATCTAAAGGCGAACAAACTAAGAAAAGCGAAAAAATGTCATCAAGTCTACAAAGTAAATTACAGTTTCAAGCGGCATGGCTTTACTACATGAGGGATATGAAGCAGAGTGAAATCGCCGAATTATTACAAACTTCAAGAGCGTCCGTGGCTCTTTACTTAAAGCAGGCACGGGAAAGAGGCATGCTCAGCATCAGCATGGCAACTGACATCTTTCGTGAGCATGTGGTCGCGCAGCAACTCGAACAGGAATTTGGCCTGGAAGCCGCTTATGTGCTTGCCCCCCACGGCGTAAAAAACCACACAGATCCATTACAGGATTGCGCTATTTTGGGTGGCGAAGTTTTACTTAAATTTATAGAGGAGAACGACGAGCTAGGTGTCGCATGGGGGCTTACGCTCTACGAGCTGGCTAAGCGATTGCCTCTTAAAACAGTTCGCGGTCTTGAGGTTGTGCAACTCTGCGGCAACCTCGGCGCACCTTTCGGTTATGCCCCGGAGCGATGCACCCTGGAAATAGCTAATCGCCTCTCGGCAAAAAGCCGCAATTTATACGCACCACTAACGGTGTCAACAGTTGAGCTCGCACAACAACTAAGCAAAGAGCCTATCATTGCCGAACAGCTAGCTATTCTAGAATCATGTACAAAGACCATTTTCTCCTTTGGTAGCTGCAACGTAAATAGCCACATTGTGAGTTGTGGCTCTTTAACAGCCAAGGAAATGCGACAAGCATACAAGAGAGGAGCCAGGGCGGTTGTCGCTGGCCGCCTCATCAACCAACAAGGACAGCCTTTTCAAGAAGCTCATAAATCGAGAATTATCGGTATTACACTCGATCGAATTAAAAAGATTCCGTTCCGCATAGCCGTTTCAGCCGGAATCGAAAAAGCTGAGGCTATATTGGCGGGTCTCACTGGAGATTTCGCAACGCACTTAGTCGTTGATTTAGAAACAGCCGAAGCTGTGTTGAAACTAAAGCAGATCGAGCGCGATTGACTCTACTCTTTAGGAAGATTGAAAAATGAAAAATCAATGGTCTGACAATACCGCGCTAGAATACATCGCCAGATATAACGCAATGGATGTTGCGCAGGCATTTTTAATTCAGGCCTTGGCACTCAAATCAACCGCTAATGTTACTACGGTTGATGGCGGTAACATCGAGGCAATTCTACGTTGAATATCTGACTGTCGCGGCACTATAGCCAACAAAGCTGAAACTGTTAGTCTACGCTAACAGTGTTACCAATGGCGCCTTCAACTACTTGCAAAACAGCTTATACTCGTCGTATTGAGAAAACCGGAGGGGGCTACGATGGTTGAACTCACGCTCAACGGTGATAAAGTTAGTTCGGGCAGCGACGTCGCCTTGAAGGTATGCGTCAGCCTGTCGAGAACGGGCAGCATGGACTTGTTCAGAGGCTGGTTATCGGTTCAAATCGAATCAACATGGTGTGGTCCGTCGTGCAATGCGCCTCCGCAACCCACAAATCGCCAATGGCCACTAACTCTTCGCCCTTGTAGACCAGTGGCGTGCGATCACGCAACCAGGGCGGCACGCTGGCTTCCTGCAACCATTTCTTCAGTGATTTGCTGTGGCCATCGGGTCGGAGTTTAAATGTTTCGCCACCACGCCGCAGCCTGACGCAATATTGCTCATCGCGCGCCAACCCTGATTCGTTAGATTGGACAGCATGCAAAACCCCCACACCTTCTAGCCGCAAAGGCTCGCCCGACCATTGATATTCAACAGCGTTGTCTACCGTGGGCAAGCGCGGCAACAAAAACAAGCGACCAGCGAAACGGCGTGCTTCGCTTTGCGCCCAAATGACTTGTGGTTGTGCGTCAGCTTTGGCAGTAGCTAGTTCAGTCAACAATTTGCCGAGTTGTTGCTGAGGTGGTGGCTGCAAGCTAAGCACTGAGCAGGCGTGCCGCAGCGCGTTCTTGGCGCGCGGCGACGATAGTTTGCGCAGTGCTGCGATGCTCAGACTGCCACCCAGGCTTTCTTCGCGCCAATTCAAATTGGTTAGATCCTGATCTGCTAACAGCGCGTCTATCTCTGCACTTTCCTGCAACCAGGCGGCCGACTGCAGCCAGGACTCTCTATAATTCGGCCAACGCTGTTGGATAGCGGGCAATATTTTTTGGCGCAAATAATTGCGGTCCAATGCCGTATCAAAATTACTGGTATCGTCAACATATTTCAGCGAGTGTTGCTCGGCATATAGGCGCAGCGCTTCCTTACCAAATCCCAACAACGGCCGAAATAAGCGGCCTTTTCCCAGCGGTCGGCTTACCGGCATGCCAGTCAGGCCGCGAGTACCTGCACCGCGTAACAAGCGTAATAGAATAGTCTCAGCCTGATCGTCAGCATGGTGCGCCATCAGCAGCAAATCGTCCTGTTGTAATTCTGCCTCAAACGCAATATAGCGAACGCGCCGCGCTGCGTCTTCGGGCCCTCCCCCGCTGATCGCTTCAATATCAACTACACAGGCATGGAAAGAGATATCCAGTTCCTTGCACACCTGCGCGCATTGCGTCTGCCAGTCGTTGGCATGCTGGTGCAATCCATGATTGATATGCAGAGCAAGCAATGGCGGCGCATCATTTAACTGCGCCACAGTATGTAATAGAACATGGGAGTCGAGACCGCCACTGAAAGCGATTACCCAGCGACGGCAAGATAGAAAGGGTTCTAACAGTAACGCAGTGGTTTGTGCACTGAGGGCTCGCACAGGAACGGCTCTTATCTAAAGCTAAACGAATCTGCTAAGGGCTGAATAGAGGGAGAATTTTCGGGACAAATC
>JBPCXM010000346.1:0-2613 GCA_051008535.1 Pseudomonadales bacterium
GGCAGCACTCATCCCTAATTCTCAATTAGTGAAAGTTGATTGTGGTCACCTTTGTTTGCTAACAAAGTCCGCCAAGTTAAAGCCTCGGATCGAAGGTTTTTTGCGCGGCGAATAACGCAGCTTGAGCACCTGTCTTTGACAGCTGCTGAAAGCTAATTTCTACATGCTAAAAGCTAGAGGATACGAAGATATGTTTATGATACTTGAAAAAGAGAAGATACAAGATTACACAAAGATTGACTTGGGCCATTCGGACTGGTTGCTGATCGATCAGGACAGAATCAACACCTTTGCAGATGCGACGCTGGATCATCAGTTTATCCATGTTGACCAGGAACGAGCGAAAGAAGGTCCTTTTGGTGCGACAATTGCGCATGGTTTTTTATCGCTCTCGTTGTTGAGTTTTTTCACCGAAACAATGGGTGCCTCGGTGGAAGGTACTGAAATGGGGATTAACTATGGCTTTGATAAAGTCCGATTTTTACAGCCTGTTAAAGTCGGTAGCCGTATTCGCGCTAAGGCAACGTTGCTTGATGTTCAGGAAAAATCCGCTGGACAATATCTCCTGCGGCAGGAAGTGGCCATAGAAATTGAAGGCGAGGATAAGCCTGCGTTGATTGCAGAATGGCTTATCATGCTTTTAACGAGCTAAGATGGCTTTTTGCGAACTTGGAAGTATTCATGTCAGGTGACGAACACAGTCAGTATTGTTTTTGAATGGCAATGTGTTTTTGCATACGAGATACTCGCGCTTACTAGGAATACAATAAAACCGCCTACTGACTGAAACCCTGTCTATGTTTGCGAGGATTTTTGCTTGCGATGCCTGAATAGTTACAGATCGGTTGATTGATTTTGGGCTGAATTGCGGTTCATTTTGGACATTTTCCGCGCTTTCTGCCGGTCCATTAAATCGGTAGCATAGCCACTCCCATGCTAATGTCTTCTCATCAGCTGCGTCCTTGCGATGGATTGGCCTGTTACGTTAGTGCGGAATCCGATTGCGCAACGTGCGCAACAGGTTCCAACATCGCTTCTGTAGGTCCGCTTACTTCTGGAGCAGCCGGTCAGGCGCCGTGACTTGACCGACCGGTTGTGGCCGACAACACGAGTAGCCGGAACATGCAGTTCGCCAATTTTACTGGCCGGAGAACGCTACATTGCTGCCGAACAAGGTTCGAGGTGGTTAAGTGGCGCTCGCGACTCAAAAAAAGGACGTTCGTAACTGATTTGCATGTACGCTGATTTCAACGTTCTCTGTGGCAGTAAGTTGTGACTTTTAGGTAACAGCGCCTATTGTTTTCGCACAGACACGTAGTCAAATATGAAGCGTACTTGAGTCAAGTTCTAGTTTTTGCAAGTTGGCTGTAAAGGTAATCACGAAATGATCAAATATGCATCTATTTTACTATGCATGGCGTTCTCTGCTATCCCCATGCACCTGTACGCACTGGAGCGGGAGACAGTGGCAGTTATCGGCACGGGTGATATGGGAGATTCGATTGGTCCCAAACTCGCAGAAAAGGGATATCGAGTCATTTACGGCAGTCGTGACCCCTCGCGTGAATCTGTTCAGGATTTAGTGCGCCGGACTGGTGCTAGTGCTCGTGCGACCGCAACAACCCAGAAGGATGCAGCACAAAAAGCAGATATTGTCGTGCTTGTCGTGCCGTGGCCAGCGATGGAGAAGGTTGCTCAAAATCTTGGGAACCTGGATGGCAAAATCTTGATAGATGTTTCGACTCCCATCCGACAAGCTGAGGATGGCTACTTGGAAAGTATTGTTGAAACTTCAAGCGCACAAATGATCCAAGACTGGAATCCAGGAGCCAGGGTGGTAAAGACACTATTGGCTAGTTCTAATGTTATTGATGATCCGATGACCTTGGGTGGGCGTGTGACGAGTTTTGTTGCCGCTGATGACCGTAACGCAAAGGAGGTCGTTGCTAGATTCGTTACCGATCTTGGTTTGCAGCCGCTGGACGCTGGGCCATTACGCCACGCACAAGAAATTGAAGCGTTGGCGCGATTGTGGTTTGTTCCTGTACTCCAGAAACGAAAGCAGGGGTTTGAACTGGCTGTTCTTCCCAGTAATTACTGGTACTGTATATGGGAAGATGATTGGTATGACCCCGTTGGTGATAGCGAGAATCTGGCTCGTTTACCAGACCCCGAAGTTCCGCCAAAATCTTGCCGTTCGGAGTAGGCCAACGGCGACACTGACTATAAATTACCTACCGCTTCTGGATAGTTGGCACATTCTGGCGCACCAATTTTCGCTGGGAACTAAAAATAGCGACTGTCTCTTGTTGACCGACTGCACGCGTAGTCAGACAGTTGAATTATCGTTTTTCGGTGGCAGCTATATTATGATCTTGCTGTCGGTCGTGCCAAGATAGTCGAATTTGACGAGAACGACCCAGGTCGGCTGCATGATATTCGTCGAGTAAGCGGACATGCTAAACCTTATTGGTTCGCTTTTCTCCCAAATACTCGCAATCATACGATTCGTACACTAAGCTGTTAGGCTCAAATAGTATCGGAATCCAAGATGCTAAAAAAAATAGGCGAGCCAGCTCCTCCTAAAGGCTTAAAACTCAAATTATTCAGGGC
>JBPCXM010000347.1:0-39470 GCA_051008535.1 Pseudomonadales bacterium
TGCCCATGCCGCGCACCCGTCTATTCCTAATCGCTGGCGCGTTCCTGCTGTCGGTTTGCGCGTATTCGTTTGCCGTATCGGGCGTCGATATTGAAAACTCCAAAATAAGTCTGGCTATTCGCTACGAACCGCCCAGTTTAAATACAGTCAAATCCTCAGACCGGGTAAGTTCCTTCTTGTTAACACATTTACTGGAAGGTTTAACCCGTTACGGGCGCGATAACAACATTGTGCCCGCCGCTGCAGAAAGTTGGCAACAGCGTGGCAGCAGCGTCACATTTTATTTGCGAAAAGATGCACGTTGGAATGATGGCAAACCGGTCACTGCGCATAATTTTGTTTTCGCGTGGCGCACGTTGGTCGATCCCGCAACGGCATCTAAATATGCGTTTATCATGGAGCCGGTAAAGCACGCTGCAGCTATTACACGGGGCGAACGCAAACCGGACGAACTGGGCGTGCAGGCGCTAGACGATTTCACGCTAAAAGTTGAGCTGCACGCGCCAACGCCCTATTTTGTAGGCATGACGGCTTTCCCCGCGTTTTATCCGATCCGAAAAGACTTTTACCAACAGCGTGGCGCACGCTATGCGGCCGATGCCAAAGACATGCTATTTAATGGACCATTTGAACTGACCGAGTGGGTGCACGGCGCATCGTTAAAGCTGCGTAAAAATCCGCGCTACTGGAACAATGAAAACATTCGCATTCGCGCCATCGATATCCCCTACATCACCTCCGACTCGGTGGCGACCCTTAATTTATTTAAAAACAACAATATTGCATTCGCTAATGATTTGGCCAAGGAATCGATAGCCGATGCCTTGCAAAGCGGCTTGCCATTACGCAAATTTTTGGACGGCTGCACGTATTTTTATAGTCTGAATTTTCGTGCTGGGCGAATCACTAGAAATAAAGCCCTAAGACAAGCGCTGCAATCGGTTTATGATTCCACGCTGGTAACCAATAAAATTATTGCCATGCCTGGCGCACAGCCAGGGCTGTCGCTGTTTCCGCAATTTTTGCGTGGCAAGACGCGGTCGTTGCGCGAAGAAATTCCTCCGGCCACTAGCGGTATAGACCTGGCGCGAGCTCGGCGTTTGTTGCAGCAAGCAAAAGATGAGCTGCAAATCGACCAGTTCCCACCGCTGGTGTTATTAACCAGCGACGTACCCGTGTCGGTAAAATTAGCCGAATATGTGCAATACCTGTTTAAGCAGGCGCTCAGTTTAACAATCGTCATCGATAAACAGACTTTCAAACAACGACACGTTAAATCGTATAACGGCGAATTTGATATTGCCTCGCTGAGCTGGTGTCCTGATTACGATGACCCGCTGACCTTCGCCGACTATTTTGCCTCGTGGAACGAAAATAACCGTGGCAAGTATGCGAACCCTGAATACGATGAATGGGTGAAAATAGCGCAGAACAACAGCGACACTGACATCCGCATCAATGCCTTCGGCCAGCTACAACGTATTATCGCCGATGATGTGGTGATACTGCCCAGCTACGAGGCCAGCGTCTTGTATGTGCAACACCCTCATCTTAAGGGTATGCAACGTGGCATTTTCAGCGGCGACCCTTCGTTTTACTTTGCGTGGCTGGAACGATGATTCGCTACGCCTTGCAACGCATAGTCTTTGGGCTAATTACCATCTGGTTTGTCGCTACCGCAACTTTTGTCGCCATGCATATGGTGCCGGGTGACCCACTAACTAACGATAAGGCGATGGCGCCGGAAATCCGTGAAAACTTGATGCGTCAGTATGGGCTGGATAAGCCCCTCCTGGCGCAATACGGAATCTATTTACGCAATATGTTGCGCGGTGATTTCGGTATTTCCTACGCCCAGGAAAATCGCCACGTTAACGACATTATTCGCGAACACTTTCCGGTATCAGCCATGCTCGGCGTGCTGGCCATTATTTTCGCTACGCTAGGTGGTATTTTATGGGGTGCCTTGACCGCGCGTTACCAGCAGCGTTGGCCAGACTTTGTGATTATGGGTTTAGTGATATTGAGCATTTCGGTACCCGGTTTTGTGTTTGCCGCGTTTGCACAGCTCACGCTGGTCCATATCAACCGCTGGTATGGCGTGGAGTTACTGCCGATTGCTGGTTGGGGAACTTTGCGCCATATGCTGGTTCCCGCGCTTGTGCTGGGTTTGGGCACCATGGCTTTCCTCACCCGTCTTATGCGTTCGTCTTTGCTGGAAATTGCGCAGGCAGACTACATTACCACTGCCAAAGCCAAAGGGTTGTCTGGCGTGCGCATTTTTTTCGTACACCAATTGCGTAATGCCTGCTTGCCGCTGCTTACCGTGCTGGGACCCGCGATCGCCACCATCACAACCGGTGGTTTCGTGGTCGAATTGGTTTTCTCAATACCCGGTCTGGGTCGCTATTTCGTGCAAGCGATACAACAGCTCGACTACACGGTGATTATGGGTACCACGGTGTTTTACGGCAGCTTTCTGGTGTTGATGGTAGTACTCGTTGATTTGCTCTACGGCTGGGTTGACCCGCGAATTAAACTACATGGCCATTAGCGAAATCGACCCGCGCATGTTTTCGCCGTGTGCTACTAGTAGTGAGCAATGCGAACTTTCATCTAGAGGGGTCAGGGGGTACTGGGCCAGGGTCTGGCTGCAATTACGGAGTAACAAGCAGGCATTTGCAGCACTGCTGATTATTGTTGCTTTATTGCTGTTTGCCATCGTTGGTCCGAGCTTGTGGCGGCTGGACCCGGTGGAGCAAAACGTCGGTTTGATCTCGCAAGCGCCTAGTTGGCGCGCGAGTGAGGCAGTTATCGTAGTACCGCGGCCATGGCGGCCCGAACCATTGGCACCGGTCTCTGCAAAAGAGTTTGATGTTCAGCTGTCGGCTGCAACCACTGCCACGGTCAATTTGCAGTGGCCAGCTGTGCCGCAAGCAGCACATTATCAAGTGTACCGCCACCAGCGGGAACCAATCGACGACAGCGATTTGGGTTTGCCTTTAGGCGAGACACTCGCTGCGCAAGCGTATTTCGAAGACCGGTTGCAGTTGGAACAGCGGCGCTATTATTATACCGTGGTTGCGCTGAGTGCAAAGCAAACTATCTTGGCATCGGCCAGTATCGCCGCCCAACCGCGTTTAGCTATCAGCCTGTTCGACGCGCAACTGCGCGGTTTTGTACCAGTAGGTGGAGAGCCAGTTACATGGTCTGAGCGAACCGTGACTCTGCCAGCGCACCCATTCGGCACCGATTACTTGGGCCGCGATATGTTGGCGCGCTTGATGCACGGGGCGCGAACCTCGTTATTTATTGGCGTAGTCGCGCCTCTAACGTTTATACTATTTGGCGCACTGTACGGCGCCATTGCCGGCTACAACGGCGGCCGCGTTGACAACATAATGATGCGCGCTAGCGATCTTGTGATCGCGCTGCCATTCCTCCTCTTTATGATATTGCTCAAGGTGGCGTTTGGTTTCGGCCCCGGCGACAGCGGTATTGTGCCGATGTTAGTCGCCCTTATGTTATTGAGCTGGCCCTCCAGCGCCAGACTGGTCCGTGCCGAGGTGCTAAAGTTACGCTCCCAACCTTACATAAGCGCAGCACGGTTAATGGGTGCCAACGCGCCATATCTTATCCTTCGCCATTTTACGCCCCACGCCTTGCCAGTTATGCTGGTAGCGTTTACTTTTGCGGTGCCAGCGGCCATTTTTACCGAAGCGTTTTTATCGTTTATCGGCATAGGTGTTGTGCCCCCGACACCGTCGTGGGGTTCTATGAGCTTCGACGGTATTAAATCCTTGCGCGCGCACCCACACGAGCTGCTGTTTCCGGCCTTGTTTATTAGCTTAACGGTACTGGCGTTTAACCTGTTCGGTGATGGCTTGCGTGATGCCATGGACGTAAAAAGCAGTGATGTATGATGAGCCAGGTCGCGTTACTGTCTATTGAAGATTTGTCGGTGGAGTTTGCGACTCGTGCAGGCCGCTACTATGTTAGTAAGAGCGTCTCGCTGAGTGTGGCACGCGGGCAAACCCTGGCGCTGGTAGGCGAGTCCGGGTGTGGCAAATCGGTGACCATGCGCAGTATTTTGGGCTTGTTGCCCGGCGCGACCAGTGTGGTGTCTGGGCGTGCCATGTTTGGTGATATCAATTTGTTGCAGCTCGATCAGCGTGCCTTGAATCGCGTTCGTGGCAAGCGCATCGCAATGATTTTTCAGGAGCCGACGAGTGCGCTTAATCCAACCTTGCGTATTGGGACACAAATAAGCGAAGTATTGCGTCTACACCAGAACTTGTCGAAAGGTGCCGCACTGAAAAGAGCGGTCGAATTGTTGGACGGTGTGCGTATTCCCGAACCGGCTCATCGTTGCCGGCAATACCCGTTTGAGCTGTCCGGCGGCATGTTGCAGCGAGTCATGATCGCGATGGCATTGGCCGGCGAACCCGAGTTGTTGATTGCCGATGAACCAACCACTGCGCTGGACACAACGATACAAGCGCAAATACTAGACTTGCTCAAAAGCATTCAGCAGCAGCGCGGCATGAGTATTGTGTTAGTTACCCATGACCTCGGTATCGTGGCACGCATGGCGGACCAGGTTGCCGTTATGTACGCCGGTGAAATTGTCGAGCAGGCCGGAGTCGATAGTTTATTTGACCAACCGATGCATCCTTACACCCAGGGATTGCTGGCCGCAACGCCACGCTTGAGCGCTGGATCAAACGCCAGATTGCAGGCGATTCCGGGAGCGCCTCCCGACCTGCGTTCGCAACGCGCCGGTTGCAGTTTTGCGCCTCGCTGCGCGCATTGCATGCAAATCTGTCTTCAACAAGGTGCACCGCGCCTTGACTCTAAACTCGGCCACTATGTGCATTGTTGGCGTTACCATACCGCGAACCCAACGGCGCCACGGACACTGGCGTTGAGTTGATGACGGAATTATTGGCTGTCCATGAACTTAAGTCACATTTCTCCACGCGCGGAAAAACCGTGCATGCGGTCGATGGGGTGTCTTTAACGCTGAACGAACAGGAAGTATTGGGCATCGTTGGCGAAAGCGGTTCGGGCAAGTCCACCTTGGCTCGCACCATCATTGGTCTGTTAGATAAAACAGCGGGCAGAGTGGTCTGGCGCGGTGAGGATCTGCCGCAGCGCTACCGGCGCAAGGACTTCCAGCGTTACGCCAGCGCCATGCAAATGGTGTTTCAGGATCCGTTGGGGTCGCTTAACCCGCGTATGACCGCCCGCGAAATTGTTGCTGAGGGGGCGCGCCTGTTGCGGTTCTGCCCGCGCGAGCAATTGTACACAGAGGTTGATAAATACCTGGGCTTGGTCGGGTTAGGTGCGCACGTCGGAGACCGCTACCCGCATGAGTTTTCGGGCGGACAGCGCCAGCGGCTCGGTATCGCACGGGCACTGATCATGCAGCCCGAGCTGCTGATTTGCGATGAACCGGTATCGGCGCTGGATGTTTCCGTGCAAGCACAAATCATCAATTTACTGGCCGATTTGCAACGCGAGATGGGCTTGAGCATGCTGTTCATTGCGCACGATCTGGCAATGGTGCGCTACCTGTCTGATCGCACAATCGTCATGTATCTGGGAACGGTGGTGGAGGAGGGACCAAGTGAGCAGATCTTTAATGAGCCATTGCACCCTTATACGGAAATGCTGTTGGCGGCCAGTCCCGAGCCAGACCCTGGATTCGAGCGACAACGTACTGCGCTGCTGCTGCAAGGTGAAATGCCATCGCCACTGAATATTCCAAGTGGCTGCCGCTTTGCAGCGCGCTGCCCCAAGGTCATGTCGCAGTGCAAACAACAGGAACCGCAACTGCTTAGCCAGGGTGAACACCGCGGCGTACGTTGTGTGCTTTATGTCTAGTGAGGCTTTACTCGACTAATGCCGAGTTATACATGATTAATTCGAGGCGACGGTGCGGTGTTGCGTTAAGAATAAACACATAGTTCGCGCCATCGTCGTAGGCGGGTATGTTGGTGACCCAGCGCTGCCGGGCTACTTTAAAAACCTGTTTACCGGCGTGCACGGTGCCCTCGGTCGTATACTGGTCTGCGCCGGCGTATGCGAAATCATAGAAATGCTTAACACCGGTTGAGCCTTTATGTTGTACCTCGAGGGTCTTCGGTTGACTGCCGGAAGGTTTGCTTGGTTTTCCGCTGGCCAACAATTCCTGCAAACGTTGGGCCTGGGCTCGGGCATAGCGTCTATCCTCTGCAATCGCCCCCTGATCGTCATTTAGTAGTGGCTGTGCCGTCGCAATCTCGACTTTCGAAGTGTCGGTTACCGATGTCGGCGTCGCTGCCGGCACAGTGGCTGCTGTCGCTGCAGCACTGGCTTGTAACTCGGGCTGCAGATCCTTGTTTCTATTGCTACTTCTAATTTCTATACGCTCGACGGTTGTGGGGGCAGCGCTGGCCAGTTTGCGTACATGCTCTTTTTGAAAGGCAAGGCCTTCCTCATTCTGCTGTAGCTGGCGTTGTTTTTCTTGCAAGCGCTGCTTCAGCGGAGCGATGCTCTTGTTCAGTTGTTCTGCCTCATTTTGTAGATTGGTGAGCTTTCTCTCCACCAGATAATACTGAAAACGTGCGTGTTCTAACTTTGCCTGAGTATTTTTATCATCCGTTGCGGCTGCTTCAGCTTGCGCTTGTTCGTGAGCTCTCTGCTTCAACAGGTACGTACGAGTCAAGTCACCCAGATTTTGTTCGATGGCCTGGCGCTGCTCTTGCAGCTCATCGAGCTCACGATCGAGACCCCTCATTTGCGTTAACAGGCGGGGAATGCGCCGCTCATATGCTTGAAGTGTCGCTCGCTCTTGTTGCAGTTCCGTGTTCGTAACTGCAGCAGCGTTGCCGGCCAACGAAAAGTTGAATACAAGCGCACAAATGCAAGCCAGGATGGCGGTCGACGGGAGTAACATGGAGAATTTGTTAGCTGGCATAGGGAGAGACAAGAAATAGAAACAGGTATTACCTGCGCTGTTGTTAACATTGTAACATAGGAAGCCCAATTTTTTGTAGCGCAGTCCCGCCTATTGCTAGTAGTACTGGTCTGCGGCCCGGCGCCATAGCTGTTAAAATATTGCACGTGCACCCATTACCGCTACAAGATTTATGGATATTCTAAGATGGAGTATTGTTCTCCTCGGCGGCCTGCTGTCCGCCTGGGGTGCCGGCCATGCTTTGCTGAACAAGCGCGACCCACGCAGCGCGGTCGCCTGGATTGCGGTTTGTTTTGTGTTACCGTTTCTCGGTGCGCTGCTGTACTACGTATTCGGCAAAAATCGGATTCTTACGCGCGCTCGACGCTTGCGCCTTGAAAAAAAATCGCATGCGCAGGAATTTCTGACCGAGCAAGATCACCCGGTCAGCATACTCGACGACTATATAAATCTGGCAGAACTATCCTGGGCGGCGAGCCGCAATAACCTGTTGGGTGGTAATTCCGTGGCCGCGCTGCACAATGGCGACAACGCTTATCCGGCCATGTTGCACGCCATTGAGAACGCCAAGGCGTATATTTATCTAACCACGTATATTTTCGACACACGCGAAATTGGCAAGCAGTTTATGGCTGCGCTGGCAGCAGCGCTGGCTCGTGGTGTCGTGGTAAAAGTATTGATTGACGGGGTGGGCGAGAAATATGGCTTCCCATGGGCGAGTCTGGTGCTTAGGCGCTTGGGAGTGGACACGGCGCTTTACCTTCCCCCCACGCTGCTGCCACCGAGTCTAACCATCAATTTGCGCAATCACCGCAAGCTGTTGTTGATAGACAGCGAACTGGGATTTACCGGCGGCATGAATATCAGAAACAATCACGTGCTGGCGAGGAGTAAAAACGGCGTGATCGATATGCATTTCCTGCTGCGCGGTCCGATTTTACGGCAGATGGAACGGACGTTTATCAACGACTGGCTATTCAGTACCGGCGAAGCGCTGGAATGCAAGCCTAAGGAAAATTATATCGCGCACAGCAGCAACATGGCTTGCCGCGTGTTGCTGGAAGGTCCTGACGAAGATAACGACAAGCTCACCTGGGTGCTGGTCGGCGCTATTTCGGTAGCCCGCAAGAGTATTGCGATTATGACGCCTTATTTTCTACCGTCGCGCGAACTTGAGGTAGCGCTGCTAACGGCGGCATTGCGCGGTGTCAAGGTTCATATTGTGTTGCCGGGCAAGAACAACATGCCCTTTATGACATGGGCAGTAAAGCATATGGCACCTGGATTGATTGACGCCGGTGTCAAGATTTGCTTTTCCAGCGGCCCGTTCGTACATACTAAATTATTTGTCGTCGATGACTACTATGTGCAAGTAGGTTCATCAAATTTGGACGCGCGCAGCCTGCGTCTCAATTTTGAGCTGGTCGTTGAGGTTTACGACCGTCAGTTGGGCGTCGAAATGGGGGAACACATCCGTACCATTAGACGCAAGGCGACACCACTTTCTGCGGCCGAACTGCGGCGGCGAAATGTATTTGTTCGCGTATGGAATGCGTTTTTCTGGCTGTTCTCGCCTTATTTATAGTCGCCGTGCTATGCGAGGCTATGGCGTTGACTCATTAACTGTGGACAAGTAGTGTAGCCTCGCGTTCAGTCCACAAGCTGCTCCATCACATCTTGCACAACTTACCCGACACCATTGATACCCAAATAGACGAGCTTATGCTCGCGGACCAGGCGCGTCTGCGCCGCAAGCTGCGGCAGTTTCAGAGGCAAGCCAGGCGTGGTCACTCTGGCGCTAAACTGGCGCAATCGATTCACCAGCAGCTGGCCGCCGGCATTGAACGCATCGCGCAGCGTCGGCAGCGCATGCCAGATATCACCTACCCACCGCAGCTGCCAGTTACGGCGCACGTAGAAGAACTGTTGGCAGCATTGCAGCGACATCAGGTCATTATTGTTGCTGGTCACACTGGGTCGGGTAAATCCACACAGTTACCGAAAATATGTCTCGCTGCGGGGCGCGGTGTTGTGGGTCAGATTGCGCATACTCAACCGCGTCGCCTCGCGGCTCGGAGTGTGGCGCAGCGCATCGCCGATGAAGTGCAGCAAGAGCTGGGTACGGGGATTGGTTTTCAGGTGCGCTTTAGTAAGACTTACTCGGAACATACCCTCGTCAAAGTCATGACCGACGGCGTGTTGCTGAATGAAATTGAAAACGATCCTGAGTTGTTGCGCTACGATACGATCATTATCGATGAGGCGCACGAGCGTACGCTGAATATAGATTTTCTGATTGCCTACGCCAAACAACTGCTGCCAAAACGTCCCGAATTAAAGCTGCTGATTACCTCGGCAACCATCGACACACAACGCTTCGCCGACTATTTTGACCAGGCACCCGTGATTGAAGTGTCGGGTAACTTGTATCCCATCGACGTACGCTACCGGCCGGCCGAGTTTTATGGTCTGCAAGAAGATGTTGATTTGGCTGATCATATCCAGCTGGCCTTACAGGAACTGCAACAAGAGACCAATGGCGTGCAACACGGCCCACGCGACATACTGGTATTTCTCACTAGTGAGCAGGAGATTCGCGATGCGCAACAGCGGCTAAGAGCGAAGTTTGGCGACAAGCTAGAGATTTTGCCCTTGTATGCACGCTTGCCGCAAAAGGAGCAACAAAAGGTATTCAATGCGCCAAAATCTCAAGCGCCGCAGCGGCTTATATTGGCGACCAATGTGGCTGAAACCTCGCTTACCGTGCCGGGCATTCGCTATGTGATCGACGCCGGTTTTGCGCGTCTCAGTCGTTACAGTTATCGCAGCAAAATTCAACGTTTACCAATAGAGCCGATTTCGCAAGCTAATGCCGATCAACGCAAAGGACGTTGCGGTCGGTTGGCGACTGGCATCTGCATCCGTTTGTACAGCGAGGAAGATTTTAACGCACGCCCGGAATTTATCGAACCGGAAATTCTCCGCACTAACCTGGCCGCTGTGATTTTAAAGCTCTTGTCGATTGGCATACACGATAGTGCGACCTTTCCCTTTATTCAGGCGC
Source organism: Pseudomonadales bacterium (assembly GCA_051008535.1). Taxonomy (GTDB): domain Bacteria; phylum Pseudomonadota; class Gammaproteobacteria; order Pseudomonadales; family JAUIET01; genus JBBKXJ01. The sequence goes on from JBPCXM010000347.1 coordinate 10,026, forward strand.
CTGAAAGCAAGCAGCTGAGTGATGGTGTTAGGTTGCTGCAGGAACTGCACGCCGTAGACGAGCATGGACATTTAACGAAAGTTGGTCGCACATTGGCGCGCTTGCCGGTTGAGCCGCGGTTGGGCCGAGTGCTTATCGCCGGCGTCGAGCACGATTGTTTGCAAGAAATGCTGGTTATCGCGGCTGCGTTGAGTGTTGTCGACCCACGTGAACGACCGCTGGCCAAGCAGCAGGAGGCGGATGCGCTGCACGCGCGCTTTACCGACGCGCGCTCTGATTTCATATCGCTATTAAAACTTTGGCGCTATGTCGAATCTAAACGCAGGACGATGAGCGGCTCGCAGTTTGCTAAGTCGATGCGCAAGGAGTTTTTATCGCCAACGCGAATTCGAGATTGGCGTGATATTCATGCGCAACTCCTGAGCATGACGCAAGATCTGCGACTTACTGGCAATAAGCGGCAGGCAAAATACGCCGCCGTCCACCAATCCTTGCTCAGCGGTTTTGTTACCCACGTGGGGCTGCGCGAAAACCGTAAGGAGTACCGCGGAGTGCGCAATAGGAGGTTTAAATTATTTCCCGGTTCGGGTCTTTACGCGCGACCTCCACACTGGCTGCTGGCGGCAGAACTGGTCGAAACCCAGACTTTATATGCGCGTACCGCGGCCGATGTACGTGTCGCCTGGATTGCACATGCCGCCCGCCACTTGTGTACAACGGAATTTGCAGAGCCGCACTGGGACATAGCCAGCGAGCGCGTTATGGTATACGCCAAGCGAAAACTTTACGGTCTGGTGATTGCCGATCGAGATAAAGTCGCGTATCGATCAATTAATCCAGTAGTTGCACGTGAAGTGTTTATTCGCACGGCGTTGGTGGAGCAGCAGTGGCATGCGCCGTATGCTTTCTTCCAGCACAATCAGCAAAGCCTGCATGCAGCTTGGGACATTGTCGCGCGCTTGCGTCGGCCCGAGTTGCTCAAAGATGCTGACGATATTTTGTATGACGCCTATGATGGGGTTCTACCCAGCGAGGTAGCGGACGCAGCGAGCTTTAAAAAATGGGCTGCCAAGCAAACGCAACAACGCATGGATGCTTTGCAAGTAGCTGCGCAGCAATTATTGTCAGAACCCATTGGCACAGATCTATTGCAGCAATTCCCCGATACGCTGCATTGGAATGGTAATGAATTCGCCTTGCGTTATCAGTGCGCGCCAGGAGAACCTGACGATGGTGTCCAAGTCTTGTTGCCCCAGCATCTACTGGCTTTCGTGCCTAACGATTTGTTTATGCGGCTGGTACCTGGCATGTTGCGGCAAAAATGCGTGCAACTATTAAAGGCCTTGCCAAAGGCGACGCGTAAACAATTAGCGCCCGTACCCGACGCAGTTGATGATATTTTTCCGCGCCTGCAGGAGAGTAGTGAGCCGCTGCTTGAACAGCTTGCCGAGCTGATCTGGCTTACAAGAAAAGTCAGAATCGAAGCGAGCGATTGGCGCTTTGAGCAGTTGCCACCGGAATTCTGCATATTGTATTCCATCGTTGATCAATATGACGAGCAGGTCACAAGTGGTCGTGATTTAGCGCAGATTAAGCGTGACGCAGGCGGCATGGAGCAAGGCCAGGCGTGGTTTTTTCTCGAAAGATTTGACGGTCGTGAAGTACGCCACGATAGCATTCCAGAGCTACCGGCAGAACATGCATTCAAACGTGCTAAGCTCCAATATACAGCCTACCCCGGCTTGTTTGTGGACGCCCAAGTGGTTCGCTGTTGCCTGTTTCACCGACTCGAAGATGCCCGCCGACATAGCGCCTGGGCGTTGGCGTTGCTTGCTACCAAAGCACGACGCGAGCAGGCTAAAACTATGCGGAAGAACCTTTTCAATAGCAATACGGCACGACTGCATTTGAGTTTGATCAGCGATCACCGCGAATTTGTCGATGATTGTGTGTGCCGCGTTTTCTACGTGGCGTATGATTGTGTAGTGCAATGGCCGGTTAGCCCAACGCAGTTTGACAATTGTTTGCGACAAGGTAATACAAATTTATATTTGCACATGGAATCGTTGGAAAAGCTATTTGAACAGCTGCTGGCCAGCCATTTCGCGCTTTGCCGAGCCCTCGATAAGGTTAATGCCAACCGCTACGAGGGCATGTTGGCCGACGTTAACAAACAGTTGCAGCGTCTTGTCTATCCCGGCTTTGTTAGGCTGACCCCGACGCGTTGGTTACAGCACTATCCAAGATTTCTGCAAGCTGCATGTTATCGAGTGGAACGAATTGAACAACACGGAAAGCGCGATGCGCTATTGACCGAAAAGCTGCAGCCTTGGTTACAACGGTGTGCAAGCGCTGATTTATCCGACGCTAACGACTTGTTGCCGTGGCTCGTTGAAGAATATCGCGTTTCGTTGTTCGCGCAGCACCTCAAAACATCAATTCCCGTCTCTGCAACGCGGTTGCAGCAACTATGGCAGAGCCGCAGCGATGATGTTGCCTGAGAGCTCTATTCCAGTCTTGCAACGCGACTAGCACTCAAAAAAAAAGTAAATACTTCACATTATGATGAAACTCTCACCAAGCCGCTGAGTCAGAGTATCTGATCGCAACACAAGCATGCGTTTTGCTGTTAGCTGGTCGACAATATCAAACTGACTTTCTGGAGTTTTAAATCATGGCTAAGAATTCAATCAAACCTATTGCTGCAGCCGTTGGTGCAGCATTTTTAGCGGCCGCCATCGTACCAGCCGCTTCCGCAAGTGCTAATCCTTTCGCAGCCACCGAATTGAATGCTGGCTATGATCTCGCCAACTATGGCAAAGAAGGCGAGGGTAAATGCGGCGAAGGCAAGTGCGGTGGTGACAAAGGCGAGAAGGGCGGCGAAGGCAAATGCGGTGAAGGCAAATGCGGCGGCGACAAGGGAGAGAAGGGCGGCGAAGGCAAATGCGGTGAAGGCAAATGCGGCGGTGACAAGGGCGAGAAAGGCGGCGAAGGCAAATGTGGTGAAGGTAAGTGCGGCGGTTAACACGCGCTAGCTGAATTCGAAAAAGGAAGTTTTTTGCAAGGAAAGAGTTTGCAAAGAGCGAGTCTGCAAGGAGCAGGCTTGGGTCTGCGGCGCGATTTCTCCAAAGAAATTGCGTCGCTAGCACCCACCACCGTCGATTTCTTTGAAGTTGCCCCTGAGAACTGGATCGGCATAGGCGGTCGATTTGGTAAACAGCTACGTGCCTGCAGCGAACGCTGGCCACTAACATTACATGGCCTGTCGTTGGATATTGGCGGCTTTGCACCGCTAAATACCGAGTTACTTCACAATATCAAATCTTTCATGCAGCAACATGGCTGCGAGCTTTATTCCGAACACTTGACCTATTGCGCGGACGAGGGCCAACTGTACGACCTGTTGCCCATACCGTTTACCGAAGAGGCCGTGCACTACGTGGCAGGCCGGGTACGCCAGGCGCAAGATATTCTGGGTAGACGCATGGCGTTGGAAAACGCTTCCTACTATGCGGCCGCCGGGCAAGAGCTGTCAGAGCTGCAGTTCATCAATGCCGTTATCGCGGAGGCCGATTGCGATTTATTGTTGGATGTTAACAATATCTATGTCAACAGTATCAATCATCGCTACGACCCCTACGAGTTTCTTTCAGGCCTCCCTGGCGAGAGCGCTACCTATATTCATATTGCGGGCCATTACAAGGAAGCGGAAGATCTGCGCGTCGACACCCACGGTGCTGACGTCATTGATCCTGTGTGGGATTTGTTACGTGCTGCGTACCAGCAATTTGGCGTATTGCCCACGCTGCTCGAAAGAGATTTCAATATTCCGCCCTTAACGGAACTGCTCGGCGAAGTAGCACTTGTTCGCAGGCAGCAGCGTCTCGCGGGGGAGAAAGATAACACAACATGCGCGGCAAGCTGAAATGAGCAGCAATGTACGAGCTCAGCAGAAACTGTGGACCGCACACCTCCGGCACCCCGACTTGCATGCGGCCCCGCCGTCGATTGAAGACCGTCGCTTGCAGATTTATCGCGACCTGCTGTATAAAAACGTTGAAGCTTTTATCAGTGGTGCGTTTCCTGTACTGCGAAAGATTACCGATGATATAGCCTGGCACACCATGGTGCGTGACTTTATGCACCGGCATGTATGTCAAACGCCATACTTCACGGAAATTGCCCAGGAATTTATTCAATACCTTGAACATGAGCGCGGACAAGAAGAAGCTGATCCTCCATTCGTTCTCGAGTTGGCGCATTACGAATGGGTAGAAATCGCGCTGGACCTTGCAGACACAGACATAACCGAGATTCCCGCGCGTGCCAACGGCTCGCTGCTGGACGAACACCCCGTGGTATCCCCATTAGCCTGGTCACTGGCGTACCGCTTCCCGGTGCACCGAATTGGACCTACGCTGCAGCCGCAGCAAGCACCGGAGCAGCTGACGTATCTGGTTGTTTATAGAAACCGTAGCGACAACGTCAAGTTTATGGAAGCAAACGCAGTGACGGCGCGTATGTTGGCTTTGTTGGCGGACGAACAACACTTCACTGGCACGCAGGTGTTGCAACAGATTGCCAAGGAACTTCAGCATCCGCAGCCTGAACAAGTGCTTGCCAGTGGCTTGCAAACGATAGAAAAAATGCGTGATCTAGATATCATTCTCGGTACGCAATAGTGTAGTTTGCCACAAAGGCCGCGGCAGGCGTGGTGTTGCCGAGCTTTTTTTGTTTAAATCCGCCTCAACGCAATGCCTCGCACGCAGGGAATAACACTTATGCTTAATCTTTCCAGCCCTGCTTTGCTGTTTTGCTTGCTCTTGCTACTGATGCAACCAGCGACAGCGCAAGATGCTGAGCCGCGCGATCCCGACCCGTGGGAAAGATGGAATCGTAATGTCTATCTATTCAATCAATTTGCCGATCGCTACTTACTGAAACCGACAGCGAAAGTGTACCAGGCTGTCACACCTGAAATTGTTGATATTGGCATCACCAATTTCTTTCGCAACCTGCGCGAGCCGATCACAATTTTAAATGATGTATTACAGTTAAAGCTGGCCCAGGCTGGTATGGATAGCGGACGATTTTTGCTAAATTCGACGCTGGGCCTGGCAGGCTTTTTCGATGTGGCAAGTGATCTGGGTTTACCGCGGCATCGGGAAGATTTCGGCCAAAGTCTCGGTCATTGGGGAGTGGGGGCGGGACCATATCTGGAATTGCCCTTGCTAGGAAGCAGCAGTGTGCGTGACGCGTTCGGCTTGATTCCGGACGTTTATGCAAGCCCGATTGTTTATGTTAATGACGAAACAGCCCGCATGGTAGCCACCGGTTTGCGAGTTACGGATTTGCGTGCCGACCTGCTAAAAGCTGATGAGTTGATAACTGGTGATCGCTACATCTTTTTGCGCGACAGCTACTTGCAGCAACGCGAAGCCTTGGTGCGCGATGGTGAAGTGGAGGATGATTTTGGCGACGAAGACTTTTAAAGCCCGCGCACGACCTAAGCCGACCTGCTGATCACTACCATTTAGTCGAAAATTTCGTCGATCGATAATGCCAGCAGACGCTCACCGTCACTGTTGCTAATGCGATTTACGGTCGCACTGGCGGCAAATTCACTGCTTTTCTTGTCGAGTGGTTTGATGCGCACGGTAAGCTTATCTCCTTGTTCCAGAGGCGCTTCAGTGGCGATCAGCAAGCCGACGCCGCTGATATCCTTGCATGTGCCTTCGTGGGTTTCAGACCCCGTTGCCGGCTCTAACACTACCGTGCTATCAAGCTTCATACGAATGAAGGCGCGCTTGTCATCTGCTGTGGAGTCTACGGTAGACATGATTTCCTCTAAAATTCAGTGCGTCAGACGGCCTTTATATTATGCGCGTGTTGCCGAGTCAATCAACAATGTGTACTTGCACTTGGAAGGCGAAGCGAGTAACGTGCGTGGCAGATTTTTCTGGGCAAACAATAGCCATTTCCGTGTCGTATGAAGCCTCAGGTAGTACTAGAACCTCCCGCCCCGCGAATGAATACTGAACGCCGTATTTTGGTCATCGACGATGATCGTGTAATCCGCCAAAGCATTGCTGCCTATCTTGAAGACAGCGGCTTCGAAGTTCTGCTCGCTGACGACGGTGCGACTGGCCTCAACGTCTATCGGCACGAAGCCCCCGACCTCGTTGTGTGTGATTTGCGTATGCCGGGTTTGGACGGCATTAGCGTTTTACATGAAATCGCTAAAGACGGCACCGATACGCCCATTATTGTTATCTCCGGTGCCGGCGTTATGGCCGACGTTGTCGAAGCCCTGCGCATTGGCGCCAGTGATTATCTGATTAAGCCCATCATCGATTTGGAAGTACTGGAACACGCCATCTCGCGCAGCTTGGAAAGTTCAGGGTTAAAAAAGGAAAACGCGCGCTACCGACACAAACTAGAGCAGGCTAATAAGGAGCTACAGTCGCATCTGCACGCGCTGGAGCAAGACCAGCAGGCAGGGCGTCATGTGCAAATGCAAATGCTGCCGGCCACGCCGACCAATATTGATTGTTACCAGTTTGAGCACCAGATCATCCCATCTTTGTACTTAAGCGGCGATTTTGTCGAATACTTTACCGTGGGAAGGGATAATAGCGTGTTCATGATCGCGGACGTGTCAGGTCATGGTGCCTCGTCGGCTTTCGTTACGGTGCTGCTGAAAAACCTGGCCGCTCGGGCGCGCAGCAATTATGGCCGTCTCGACGATCGCACGGTATTGTCGCCTGCAAAACTTCTCGAAAATATCAATAAAGAATTGTTGGAAACTGAACTCGGCAAGCACATCACGATGGTCGTCGCCACGCTAAACAGTGAAGAAAACTCATTGCGCTATAGTATTGCCGGCCATTTACCTTGCCCAATTCTGACAACGCCTGATGAAGTGCACTATTTGGAAGGTAAAGGTTTGCCAGTTGGTTTGTTTGCCGACGCGACTTACGACGAAGTAAAAATCGACCTGCCCAAACACTTCCGTTTAACCTTGTTTTCTGATGGCATATTGGAATTGCTAGCGCAAAAAAGCCTGCAAGACAAAGAGGCCTACCTATTGGAGGTTGCACGCAATCCGCAGCTCAGCCTGGAAGAAATCATGGCAACACTGCACCTTGCAGAACTTCAGGAGGCACCCGACGACATCGCAGTTCTTATGGTCTCGAAGGATGCGTAGCTAGAATGGATGTATGATGCAAAACACGAACTTGCGACCCGGCAAAATTCTTGTTGCACAGCATGGCGGCACCACCGTCCTGAAGCTGGTCGGCGATGTACGCCTGACCATGAGCACTATGTTAGACGACTTTATCGCCACTATGTTTGATGAGGCAGAATTTGCCAGTGTGTCTATTGACCTCACCGAAGCTGATGGTCTTGATAGTACGACGCTGGGTTTACTCGCCAAAATTGCGATCAAGGCGCGCCAGCAATTTCACTTTACTCCTCTACTAGTATGCGGCGACCCGAGTATTCGCAGGTTGCTCGACAGCATGTGTTTTAACACCATATTCGATATTCGCGAGCAATCCCTAGAACAACTCAGTGATTTTGGTGAATTACCTGTTGCCATCTCCGGTGAGGAAGAGGTCAAGGAGAAGGTGCTCGAAGCGCACCGCTTATTGATGGGTTTAAGCGACGAAAATGCTGAGCGCTTTCATGAGTTAGTGTGCAGCCTGGAAGCCGCGCCGACTGTTCGATAGCTTGTGCTGCTACTTCGCAGCTTTTAGCTTGGCCTGTATAAAGTCCTTATGTGATACGTATAGCAAGTCGGCAATCTTGCGAATGTAGTGCTCCTCAAATTTGTCTAGATGCCCATCGGCATAGGCGACTTGCCATAGCATCGCAATGATTTGAAATTTCTCTTGCGGGCCGAACTGTTCATTGATCACACTGGTGAACGGATACATCGATACCGCGTCGTGCTTTTCCTTCTCGGCCAGTTCGATCAGTTCCTGAAGTTCGGCTTCTTGCAGCGCAAACGTTTGTTGCAGCGCTTGTTTGGCCGCGCTGATCTCGGCCGGATCTTTGTTATAGTCGGCGTAAATCAACTCAATCAACAGTGCGGCGCAAGCGAGCTCTGTTGAGGGTGCCAGGTGTTTTTCTTCACCCACCGTTGGCGCGAGCAAGCTTTTCAGTTTATCTAACATCTATTCCTGTAATAACTGTTCAAGTTTAATCTGATCGGCCGCGAAATTTCTAATGCCTTCGGCCAGTTTTTCCGTGGCCATTGCATCTTCATTTTGGTGCCAGCGAAATGCGTTTTCGTCGTAGACCACGCGTGCCGTCTCGTCTCGTGGCCGATCGGCTTTCAGCCGCTGCTTCAATTCGTCGTTATCGGCTGCCAGCTCGCTCATAAGCTGGGGACTGATGGTCAGCCGATCGCAGCCTGCCAACGCTTCAATCTCTCCGGTGTTGCGAAAGCTGGCGCCCATCACCACGGTGGTGTAATCGTGCTGTTTGTAATAATCGAAAATCTTGCGTACTGAAAGTACGCCAGGGTCGTTGTCAGCGTTGTAACTGATATCCGTATTGGCTTTGTACCAGTCCAGAATGCGGCCCACGAAGGGCGAGATCAGGAATACGCCGGCATCAGCGCAGGCTGCCGCCTGCGCAAAGCTGAATAAGAGCGTTAGGTTGCAGTTGATATTTTCTTTTTCCAAAACTGCGGCTGCTTGAATACCTTCCCAAGTGGAAGCAATTTTTATCAGAATTCTATCTGGGCTAATATCTTCGGCTTCATACAGCTCAATAATACGATGCGCTCGTGCGATGGTTGCTTGCGTGTCGAACGACGCCCGTGCGTCGACTTCTGTCGACACGCGACCAGGCACAATCTGCAGAATCTCTTTGCCGATACTAACCGCGAGTTTGTCGCAACAGAGTCCTATTTGCTCCGCCTGGCTGGCCCGCTGTTGCGCGGCCCAGGCCTTGGCATCGACGATCAACTCTTGATAGTGCGGCAGCGGGGCGGCCTTCAGCAACAACGAAGGATTAGTGGTTGCGTCTTGCGGTTTGTATTGTGTGATGGCTTCTATGTCGCCCGTGTCGGCAACCACCACGGTCATTTCTTTCAGTTGTTCCAGTTTACTCGTCATGTCATGATCCCTCAAAAAGCAGCAATGAAAAATGTGCGTTAGCCAGTACCGACCAGGGCATAGGCATCCTCCAGTATCTGTATAGATGCGTTGTCTTTGTGCACGTTTTCGCTGATATGGCGGCGAAAGCGGCGCGCCCCCGGTTGCCCGTGAAACAAGCCCAACACGTGTTTCGCGGTGTGCTTTAACGCCGTACCTGCACGTAACTGCTGCTCGACGTAGTTGAGGTACGCCGCGAAAACTTGTTCCCGGCTAGGCCTTTCATTCGCTGTGTCGAACATTTGGTTGTCGACATCGGCCAGTAAATAGGGGTCGTAGTAAGCAGTGCGACCAAGCATCACACCATCGACGTGGACAAGATGTTGCGTGGCCGCATCCAGTGTTGCTATGCCGCCATTGATCACAATCTCGAGTTCCGGGAACAGCGTTTTCATGCGGTACACCGTAGCATAATCCAGCGGTGGTATCTCACGATTTTGACGCGGACTCAAACCTTGTAGCCACGCTTTGCGAGCGTGAATAATGAAACAGCGACAACCGCTATCCGCTACGGTCTCTATGAACGCGGGCAGAGCCGTTTGCGGTTCCTGCTGGTCGACACCGATGCGGCATTTTATCGTGACCGGAATATCGATAACGGCTTGCATGGCGGCAAAACATTCGGCTACTAGATCGGCGTTTAACATCAGACAGGCGCCGAAACTTCCGGACTTTACGCGGTCGCTGGGGCAACCCACATTCAGGTTCACTTCGTCGAACCCGTGCTGCTGGGCAAGGGTAGCACAAGCTGCGAGCTTTGTTGGGTCGCTGCCGCCTAACTGCAATGCCAGCGGATGTTCTGCCGGATGGAAAGCCAGCAACCACCGCGGATCGCCGCGCAATAACGCTTCGGCAGTTATCATTTCGGTGTACAGCAAAGCGTGCCGGCTGAGCAGGCGCAGTAGGTAACGGTCGTGCCGATCGGTCAGATCCATCATTGGGGCAACACAAAATTTGTGTCGAACGCTGCTATTTGAAGTCTGCATCAACAGAATAGTACGGCCACTTTTAACAAAATGACAGGATATTCGTTGCCAGCATTGCAGTGACTACGGTAGAGAGTTCAACAATCATTACCCCTGCTAGCGGTTTATTCGAACTCTTGGTAAAACTCCTGATCGTTCATTCGGGCCCTACTGCGAAGCGGCTCTGGTCTTGACAAAAGTCGTGCTTGAAAATAGCATCGTTGTAAGTGGGTATCGACTCACCACCATTCTACGATCGTTCTCGCAAGCTATCTTGTCGGTCACTTATGCGTATTAGCGATTTTCTCAACAAAGACGAAGTTCGCCAGTTTGCAGCGAAAAGCGATGCGCACGCGTTGTGGCTGCTGGTTGCAAATTGGACGTTGATATTCGCGATACTATTTTTCGTTGATAGCTGGACCAACCCGGTAACGATAGTTGTCGCGTTAGTCCTGCTTGCTGGACGGCAGCTGGGCCTCGCGGTAATTACGCATGAATGTGGGCACAACACTTTTTTTAACAGCCGCAGTTTGAACAGGTTCTGCGGTCAATTTCTTGCGGCCAATCCAACCTTCCAGGACATGCATCAGTACGCGAGCGGTCATTCAGTGCACCACCGATTGGTGGGCACAGTTGACGATCCTGATCGGGGTAATTACCAAGCTTACCCGGTGAGTGGAACGAGTTTTAAACGTAAGATGATTCGCGACTTAAGCGGGCAAACCGGCCTGAAGTTGATACGCATTGTATTTGCGCAGGCGCGAGGGGTATTTTCTAGCGACCGGCAAACGCGCGAAAAATCCTGGCCCTATATGCAGCAGATCGCTGCGAACCTAATTCTAGCCGTCGTATTAGGGGTGCTATTTACGCCGTGGATCTACCTGCTATGGATCGGTGCTTTTATGACGACGTTTATGGCGATTATACGCATTCGTCAAGTCGCCGAGCACGCTCATGTGCCCAACCCATTGGATACTGATCCGCGTCAGAATACACGCACCACAATCGCCTCTTGGTGGGAACGAGTATGTTTTGCGCCAAACCACGTGAATTACCATCTCGAACATCACATTATGGCAAGCACACCCTGTTACCGGCTACGGGCTTTGCATGAACTCCTGAAAAGTCGCGGCGCCTATGCCGACACACGTATTTTCCATGGCTATCGGGAAGTGTTGCAGCATGCGGTTGCTTAGCCATCCCGCCGATTATTCCAACGGGAAGGCCTCTGACAGCCATTTAGTAAAATTACGCTTCGCTTTGAATTCTCGCCGCAGTTCTTTGATATGCAATTCGAGCAGATGATACTGGTCGATGCCAACGTTTTTCCGTGCCTCCTTTAATATCGCGATAGCGCTGCGGTAAGCCTTGTTATTGCCGTGACTGACCTGCTGTCGGGCAACGCGGGCATACAGTGGTAGTACGCGCTCAACATGTTGCGCATTGGCAGCGGCAGTTTTTAGTAAAAGCTGCGGGTCGACTCCATGTTCTTCTGCGAATTCCAGCGCAGCTTCTGGTCGCTGCTCATACAGATTGAGTTCCACAATGGCATCGGCATGGGTTTGTTTTTGCCAGACCGGTTTGTCGCTGTCGTACTGTTCTGCATTGTATGCCAACGCCTGTTGCAACCAGTCTTGTTTGCTACCTGCCTCTTTGGCCAACAACTTCAGCCATTGATAATGTTGTAGCGATGGTTGTTGGTAATAGAGCTGCCACTGCAGTTCAACTGCTTCTCCAAATTTGCTTTGCTGTCGCCAGATGCTAATTTGCTGGTAGTCTACCTCGTGGTCGCGCAATCGACTCTTAACATTGTTATTCTCGCTCTGCGCGCGAGTTAACCACTGTTCTGCCTGGTCCATATTGTGCGGCTGGCAGAGTTTCGACAACACGATAAAGTCTCGCGTCTGTGTTGCTGTTTTAGCTTTCAGCTCGATAATCCGCGCCGGGTTGTTTTCTTCCTGGGCTTGCTGTTCGAGGATATTGCTCAATCTTAGGTAACGATATTTTTCAGTCCATTCTTCGCTCGCTTTTAGCGGCGGCAGCGCTTCCCAGGCCTTATTAATTTCGTCATGAAACGCCGCCAAGCCCTTGGTTTCAAGTACATCACTATAGGCATAAGGTATGGCTGGGTAGAGTGAGTCTTCGTGCGCAATAAACAATTGTGCCAGGTAGCTGGCCAACTTGTCTTTGCTCCAGTTCAAAGCGGCGCACGCCTGCACGTGGCAGGCGTGCAAGTCCGACAGACAGGTATCACGAAAGCCGCCGGAATCGTCTATCGTCTCCAACGCTTTTTCAACGCGCTGCAATGCGTATTCGGTCAAACTCAGCGCTTGTTCCGCGTCGAACTGATGCAGGTTTTCAAGTAGAAACTGCGTGACTGCTTCCGTGCGCGCAAAATATTCCCTCACTTGCGGGTAGCGATAAATATGGCGATTGTAGGGAATTGCCGCCGTGATACGCTTTTTCATCGCCTTGGCATCTAGCCCTCCGCCGGCGATTTCGGCTCTTAGCGTCCACTCTTCAAATAATGTTTTGTCTTGTGCAAGAAGTTCGTGCAACTCGCTCGCTAGTTCCGCCTTGCTCAGTGATTTAAGGTAAGCAAGCAATTTGTCACCGGCGCTGCCCTGGCTCAGTTGTTCCCGCTCAGCCAGTTCGGCTCGGTATTTCAGCGCGGTTGCGACGCAGTGCTTGCAAAAATCGAAGTTGTCCGACGCCGGGCAGTCGCACGTCCCTTCAAATTGGCGGCTAGTATGGCGTAGCGTGACTTGATAGCCTTCTGTCCCTTCTACCGCAGCCGTTATTTTGCCTTTGTATTCGCGTAGCTCGCCGACGGCCTCTGACTTGAAGTAAGCCTGACCGCGCGCAAATGCACGCTCACCGGCAAGTGAGATCAGCAATCGATCAGTAATTTTCTTCATACGCGCTGGCTTACAACGCGTGATCGGAAAGCGTGTTTAGCTTTTCATCTTCACCAAAAAGTTAAACACTTGGGTGGCAAATTTACCGTAAGGCGGAGCCAGGAACTTTACGGAAGAGAAACCAGCTTGGTAAAAAACCGGCCGCAACTTGGAGAATGTAACAAACCCTTCGTAGCCGTGATAGTGCCCCATGCCGCTTGGCCCAACACCGCCAAAGGGTAGGTCGTGCTGAGCGACGTGAAATAGCGCGTCGTTAACGGCGACGCCGCCCGACATAATACGATCAATATAGAGGTCGGATAGCTTCTTATCATTGGTGAATGGATACAGCGCCAGCGGACGATCACGCTGATTCACGTAGTCGATCACTTCCTGAGGGTCTTTGTAAGTCAACACCATTAGCAACGGGCCAAAGGTTTCCCGTAGACGAATCGTCATGTCTTCGCTGGTATCCATCACCAAATGCAGCGGGAACTTACGCAGCTCGGTGTTAACTTCCTGATTGCCGCACAGATTAACAATCGTGGCGCCTTTATTGAGGGCATCTTGCAGCGTGTCTTGCAGGCGCTTGACTGATCGGTCGTCAATGATGGAGGTGTAGTCCTTACTGTTAATGTCAGGGCAATGTTTTGCAACATAGGCCTTGGTTTTCTCGACGAACGCTTCTTTCTGGCTTTCGTGCACAAACACGTAATCCACATTGGTACAGATTTGACCGGCATTAAACTGCTTGACGAACATGATGCGTTCAACGGCTTTTTCCAATGAATAGTCAGGATCAATAACCGCAGGCGCCTTGCCTCCTAACTCCAATACAACCGGGGTGAGGTTTTTGGCCGCCGATGCCATCACCGAACGACCCGTTTGGCCAGAGCCAGTGAACACCAGCAGGTCGAATGGAATCTGCGAGAACTCGATACCCACGCCACCTGTTTCTTCAAAAAATACCAACTTCTCTTCTGGAAAGTAATTGCCGGATATTTTTATCAACAAACGCGACAAGGCGATGGAGTTCTCAGACATTTTCACCATGGCGCGGTTACCGGCGGCGAATGCGCAAGTCAGCTGCGAGAAGCTCAAGTTAACCGGAAAATTCCACGGAATGATCAAGCCCACCACACCTAGTGGTTGTGGTATGACACGGTTCTTCGCGCCGACGTACATGGTCTTATCGATGTGGCGGCGTTGCACTTTCATCCATTTTTTTAAATGCTTGATGGTGTCGTTGATGCCGTCGGTGACCGCGATCACTTCCGCAAATAAGGTCTCGTGATGCGAGCGGTTGCAGTAGTCCTCGCTGATTGCGTTGATGATGTCGTCGCGATTTTCGTTGATCAGTCGTTTCAACGCGCGTAAATCCTCCAGACGCTGCTGGTAATCAGGCGTCGGGTTTGCCAGGTAAGTTTGGCGCTGCTTTTGAAAGCTGGCCATCAACATGTCGGCAACTTCTGACTCGGGTTTAATGTTTTCGACAACGGCGTTCATAAGTTTTTCCTTTGTGCATTTCCAGCATGGTCACGAGTACAGACCGGTTCTACCAAATTGCAAGCCTGTAGTGTGCAATAAAAGCGTAGTTTACACTATTTGAATTGGAAGACCCGCGTCTGTGTTTTCGATACAATAATACAAGAACTAATAAACATTACTTATCGCAACGGGGAATGAGATAGCCGCTTGCGCCAGTCCTGCAACCACCGCGTTTAACATGCAATCACTACCCACTTTTATAGCTCATGCTTTGGTCAGCGTCGGGATAGGTATTCTAACTATTGCGCTAATGTCAATTCGCAAGCTCGCCCGAGGTTTGGCGCCGCAAAATGCCCTGCACAAATGGCACCTTTTGACCGCTATTGTGGTGTTCCTGATTTTTGAATACATCATTTACCTCGCTGTTCAATTAAACGCCGGCGAGGCGGACATATTCTTGTCGACCATTTTCTTCTTTACAGCATGCTTTGTGTACATAGTTGGTAGGCTTTCATTCGAAACCACCTTTGATCTGCAACGCCTGGAAGTACTCGAGCACGAAAGCATCACCGACGCACTGACAAAGCTGTACAACCGCCGCTACCTCGACAGCTCACTTGCCGACGCGGTGTCTTTTGCGCAAAGGTATAACCTGCCACTGTCGGTTCTGCTGATTGATGCCGATCATTTCAAGCAGATCAACGATACCCACGGCCACCATACCGGCGACCTGGCATTGATTGCGCTGGCGGAAACCATTACCGAAACGGTACGAGAAAACGATATTGTTGCGCGCTATGGCGGTGAAGAGATTACCGTGATGACGCCGAATACAGCCATTGACCATGCCGTAGAGCTGGCCGAGCGTTTGCGACGTAAAATTGAAGCGTCCACGGCGGTGCCATCGAGCGTAAAAGGTGATACCGAGCCGGTACCGCTTAGGGTAAGCATCGGCGTTGCCTGCCTCGGCAAAACAGTCACTGACGCCAAAACCTTACTCAATAGTGCCGATGAAGCGCTCTACCACGCAAAACTCAGTGGGCGTAACCGGGTTTCTGTGGCGGTGCCGCTTAAAACGGGTACTGATGCTTAGTGGTCAGATTTTCTCTGAGCGAATATGAGAAAAATTATAAAAACCAATGGATTAGAGTGATAATCTATTTCATGCTTGCAACTAAAAATTCCATGCTAACTGCTGTGCAGCTGAGTTAAAACGTTAGTATAACAGCATAATTTACATTAAAAGACTTTACTTTAAACTCAGGATGGTTAAAATTTAACCTGTCTAATAATTAGGCAATTGGGCAAGGTTGCTCATGGTTCCCGGCTAATCAAAAAATGGAATTGATTAATAGCAAAAGCATGGAATACAGGGTTCCAAATTCACAAGGATAGAGGTCAGGGAAAACCAAACACAAGGATTTAAGCTGTTACCAAGGAAGCGGTAACACCGATTGTGGCGACGATAGTTAAGACTAAAGACGTGACAATCCGTAAGTTGCTTAGAGTGTTACAGAGCTTATGAGGGGCGCAAACCCCTCGTAAACTCTGGTTTCGGATCTGCGCGTTTAATCCACCCATCGGTACCGTGACGTGAGAGCAAGCGCTACAATTCGTAGGCTATGCTTTCCATATCAACCGTCAGCGAATAGTTAAATCATCAGAGGTTCCATGATGCGGGCAAGAACGAAATACAGGAAAAA
Source organism: Pseudomonadales bacterium (assembly GCA_051008535.1). Classification (GTDB taxonomy): domain Bacteria; phylum Pseudomonadota; class Gammaproteobacteria; order Pseudomonadales; family JAUIET01; genus JBBKXJ01. Next base: position 26,246 of record JBPCXM010000347.1, read on the forward strand.
GCCCTCGAATTACATCACTGCTGTGCGGTTGAACCTGGATACCAACGGATTTACTTATAAGAAATGGGGTTCAACCCAAAGTTGCAAACGCGGCGACTGGCTGGTCAACAACGAGGGCGAAACGTACACAGTCGATGCGCGAAGCTTCGCTGCCACCTACACAGAAGTCAGCCCAGGCGTGTATTTTAAATCAGCGCCCGTATGGGCAACCCTGATGGACAAAGCCGGCATTATCCATACGCGCGAAGGCGAAACACACTATCACGCGGGAGATTATCTGGTTTACAACGACGAGGCCGGCGAGGATGGATATGCTGTGAGTAGCGACAAATTTGAAGCGATGTATGATTTGGCAGAAAAGGCTCCCTAGCTCCTCGCCAGACGCTATCATTGAAAAGCAGGGCTCGTCTGTGAACATCTGTGAGCGCGATGCATTATCGAGACGAGTTTAGATCCTACTCGCCTAGAACAACTTACTCTCCCGGAGAAGGTGATTTAGACAGAGATGAATACTGAGATCTCAACCAATAGCAGGAATGACGCCACATGGGGTTTCCAAGGAACCCTGATTTGGGGCGTGATAATTAGCTTGGCCTTTGTGGTAACACAAAGCATAGCCATCGGTTTGTTTATTGCATTGGAATATCAAGATGTGCCACCTGCCGAATATGCCGCCTTAGTGACGAGTCTTCAGTATGACGGTATGGTTCTGTCTTTATGCACATTTGCCACGCTTGTTGTTTGTAGCTGCTTGATGTTTGGCATAATTCGATTAAAGAGAAACTCGAGTATTACCTGCTACCTTGGTTTACAGCCCGCCAGCCGAGCGAACATCAGGTATTGGTTTCTAGTCGTGGTTGCATTGCTCGTTTGTTCGGATCTACTTACATATTTAGTCGGAAAGCCGATAGTGCCCGAATTTATGTCATCAGCCTATGCGTCTATAGAATCGAAATGGATTCTGTGGATAGCGTTGATAGTCGCCGCCCCGTTATTTGAAGAGCTATTTTTCAGAGGGTTTATTATCTCTGGGCTTTCGACATCATTTGTAGGAACGACTGGTGCGATATTTATTTCAGCCGCCGCGTGGGCTGCCGTACATATGCAGTATGACCTGTATGGTATAGCGACCATATTTATATTTGGCTTGGTACTCGGAACTGCAAGAGTTATAAGCGGTTCTGTTTTACTGACTGTCGGTCTGCATTCGTTTATAAATCTTATTGCCACGATAGAGACGGCACTTTTCATTGTATAGCAGTACGAACTCGAAAGAGCGCTGTGTAAATACTCCTTTACCTCGTAGTAGTATTAATAAAAATAGGTAAGGGTAAAAAGAAAATACTTCTAATTGCGCCGGCGTGCGCCGCAACCTGCAAGGTCCTAGATAATTACAGGCTCGCTCTGAATGGCTGCTTTAACCATCCCGTATTGCGCAAAGCCGCCGCGAATACAGCCGATGCTTTGGGCAGCTTTGGCATGTTGGATGTCATTGCCGGGCTGCAGCGTGGGTAACAGAATATCGCCAACTTTGGTGGCGACCCGACCAACGTTGATATTTGGCGAATCGGCTGGCGGGTGTGACGTGTACGCATAAGATTTCCGGTTATCGTAAGTGCTACAATCTTCTCGCCTAACCTGCGCAATACCGCCACTTCTGCGGTTATTAGGAGAATGATATGACCGACAGCACCAACGAGCTGGACGAGTTCCGGGCGGAAGTCGCAGCCTGGATGAACAACAACACTCCGGCCGATCCAGGTTTTCTGTTGCCGCAGTCTTTTATGGAAGTCGGTTCGGAGCGGCAGCTGGACTTTTTGCGCGAGTGGCAGCACAAGGTCTGGTCGGCCGGTTACCTGGGTATGGCTTGGCCCAAAGAGTATGGTGGTGGCGGCGTAGCACCCGTTTACCAGCACATTGCTGACCAGGAAATGAAACGACTCCGCGTACCTATAATCTTTAACGTGATCGGTCTAGGTTGGGCCGGGCCGCTGATCATTGATATTGGTACTGAAGAGGAGAAAGAAACTTACCTGAAAGGCATCCTTAGCGCAGAAGACGTTTGGTGCCAGGGTTTCTCTGAACCCGACCACGGCTCTGATCTTGGCAACGCACAAACTCGTGCGCTACGTGATGGTGATGAGTACGTTATCAGCGGCACGAAAATCTGGACAACCATGGGCAACTTCGCCAAGTATATGATACTACTTGCACGTACAAATCCTGCTGCCCAACGCAAATACGATGGCCTGTCGTTCTTCCTATCGCCGATGCATGTGCCAGGCATCGAACCGCGGCCTATCAAAAAGCTTACCGGCGAGTACGGCTTCACAGAGACCTTCTTTACCGATGCGCGCATTCCCGCGTCCTGCCTTATGGGTGAGGAGGGGCAGGGGTGGAAGATTGCCATGCAAACGCTACTCTATGAGCGTGGCGCGGAAGCAGGCGCGGCGGGTGGCGTTAGTATTGTGCAGGCGTTGATCAGCGATTTGCTGCAAGTCGCAAGCAAGATCAGGCGTGATGGGCGGCCCGTTCTTGAAGACCCGCTGTCGCGCGATCAACTGGTGCGGCTGATGATCGAAGAAAAGGCGCTTAATCTCGGTGGTAAACGCGCCGCCATTCCAGCGTTAACCTCGGATTACCCCCTCTCGCTACCACTTTCTCATAAATTGCGAGCCAGCGAATTCGCGCGGCGTATGCGCCAGTACGCGCTAACCTTGCAAGGCGCTCAAGGTGCGTTGTATGTAGGCGATGACGATGCAGTGGAGGGTGGTTTTTGGCAACGTGCCTATATGAATAACTTCTCGGTCACTATCGGTGGCGGGACCAGTCAGATCCAGGCCAATATTGTTGGTGAACATGTGCTCGGCCTACCCAAGAGTTGAGGGAGAACAATATGTCGGTAGCAACACATGCCCGAGCGACTAATAACAATGTGAGTTTCAGCGACGAGCAATCCATGCTATTGGAGAGCGCTCGGGATTTTTGCCGGAACAAGTCCAACATGGCGGCAGTAAGAAGTCTGTTGGATAGCGACACGGGTTTTGATGCCGCAGTGTGGCAAGAAATGGTTGCGCTGGGTTGGTTAGGTATCGCCATTCCCGAGCAATATGGCGGTTCCGACTTGGGTATTGGCTCAACCGTACCGATAGCGGAAACAATGGGTCGCTTTATGCTGTCGTGCCCGTTTTTCTCCGCAACACTAGCGGCGCAGGCCATTGCGCGTGGCGGTAGTCAGGAGCAGAAAGAAGAATGGTTGCCAAAAACCGTTGGAGGTTGCATCGGCACACTTGCACTTCTGGAAAATGAAGACTGGGGCGATGATGCAATTTCTTGCAACGCCATTGACGAGGGGGATGAGGTTCGTCTCGCAGGCAGTAAGCAGTTTGTTAGTGACGCGGGGGTTGCTAATTTTTTTGTTGTTTCCGTCAACTACGAGAGCTCTCCCGCCTTAGCTATTGTTAAAGCCGATCAACTCATCGCTGGCGCTGTTAGTGCAAAAGTTTTAATCGATGAAACCAAACGCGCTAGCAGCATTGATTTTACTGGTACCCGCATCGCTCCGTCGGCCATTCTTGATGTCAGCAAAACTGCGGCTACACTGCGCGATATCAAATTGATTGGAGCATTGTTAACGGCAGCCGAGGCTACCGGCAGCAGCGCAGCGGCGCTTGATTGCATCGTCGACTATCTGAAGACCCGCAAGCAGTTCGGCAAGTTAATTGGTTCCTATCAGGCATTGAAACACCCCACGGTGGATATCCTTAACGGCATGGATTCTGCGCGTTCGTTGCTATATCACGCAGCAACCGTAACCGGCGACGAACGGCTAGACAAAGATGCTGAGATTGCTTGTCGTATGGCGAAGGCGCAAGCGACCGACACTTTGTTGTTTGCCGGTGATCGTGCGGTACAATTTCACGGCGGTATGGGTTTTACCTACGAGTGTGATGCACAGCTGTATATCCGGCGTGCACAGTGGTCGCAACAGCAGTTTGGCGATGCCTGGCATCACCGCAAGCGCTTGGCGCCGTTACTTCTCGACCACTAACTGATTGGAGATTGCTTATGAAGCTTGGTTTATCTGCACTAATGTTTGGCAAGCGCGCCGAAGTGAATATGGACCTGATTTTGCTAGCTGAAAAGCTGGGCTTCGATTCCACTTGGACCGCTGAAGCCTATGGTAACGATGCCGTCACCACTGCCACGTGGATTGCTGCACATACCAGCACGATCAAAGTGGGTACCGCCATTATGCAAATGCCAGCGCGAACTCCTGCCATGACGGCAATGACCGCTATGTCGCTAGACCATTTGTCTGGCGGCCGCTTTTTGGTGGGTCTTGGGCCTTCGGGTCCGCAAGTGGTGGAAGGTTGGCACGGTGTGCCCTACGGAAAACCCCTCACGCGCACCAAAGAATATATCAAAATCATGCGCATGATTTTCGAACGCGAAGGCCCGTTGGAATTCCACGGCAGCATGTATGACATCCCTAATACCGGGGAGGGCACCACGGGATTCGGCAAGCCACTGAAGAGTATCTTGCACGGTAATCCGAAAATTCCTATCTATACGGCATCGATTAGTCCTGCGGGCATTCGTTGTTCAGCTGAAGTAGCTGACGGCGTGTTTCCGATGATGCTCGATCCCGACAAATACGATGATGTAATTTTGCCCTATGTTAACGACGGTTTCGCCAAGGCCGAGGGTAACAAAACACTGGCCGATTTCGATGTGGCGCCGGCTGTCAGCGTGGTTGTCAGCGACGATTTGGACGCGGCGCGCATGTTATTGAAGCCAAATATGGCCTTGTACATTGGCGGCATGGGCGCGAGGGGCAAAAATTTTTACAACGATTACGTGTCTCGAATGGGCTTCGAGGCAGAGGCTGTCAAAATTCAGGACTTATACCTCGGTGGAAAAGTGCCTGAAGCCGTGGCGGCGGTACCCGACGAACTGGTCGACGCTGTACACCTGGTTGGTACGAAAGGACGTATTCGCGAACGCTTTAGCGCGTGGAAAGCACTGGGCGCCAGCGGTAAAATAAAAACCGTAATTGTTGGCGCGATGCAGCCGGAAGCTCTGGAAGTGCTAGCCGAAGAGATGCTTTAACCAGCGTGTTTCAAATCTGAGGATAACAAAATGACCGACAATATACCCCGCTCCAAGGAAAACGATTACAGCAACGAAATGCTTGAGGCGAGGCAGGCGTTTGTTGAGCGGCAAACTCAGGCAAAGTTACAGCACACAAAACACTATTCTTTCGATCCGGCATCAATGGCAGGCAATATTGAAAATGTCTTTGGCGTGGCTCAGGTTCCTATCGGCTTGGCTGGCCCGTTGTTAGTAAATGGTGAGCACGCGAAGGGCGAGTTTTTCGTACCGATGGCAACTATCGAAGGTACTTTACTAGCCAGCTACAACCGCGGCATGAAAGTGCTGAAGGAATGCGGAGGAGTCACAACCACCGTTTGTGGTGAGGCGATGCAACGCGCGCCCGCATTTGTATTTGATAGCGCTCGCGAAGCCAGAGATTTCGGCCTTTGGCTAACTGAGAATTTTCAAGATATTAAAACCGTTGCCGAAAGCACAACGTCGGTAGGTAAACTCACCGACGTCGATCATTACCTCGCTCACAATATTGTTTGGACCCGTTTCAACTACACAACGGGCGACGCGGCAGGGCAGAACATGACCGGCAAGGCAACGTATGTGGCCTGCGAATGGATCAGAGAGCAACAACCCACTCTTAGTCACTATATGTTGTCGGCAAATTTTGATACTGAGAAAAAGACCTCTTTTGTTAATTCACTAAAAACTCGTGGCAAACGCGTTACCGCGGAAGTTACCATTCCCGCCGATGTGCTGAAGAACAACTTACGAATCTCAACGGCTGGGCTACACTACGGTTATACAGCCGGAACCCTGGGCGCGTTTATGAGTGGTTCTTCGAATAACGCGGCGCACCCGGCCAATGGCTTGGCGGCGCTGTTCATTGCTACCGGTCAGGACGCCGCCAATATTGGAGAAGCCAACCAATGTTCGGTGTACAATAAAGTTACCCGCGACGGCGGCTACTATTATTCGATAACGCTTCCCTCACTCATCGTAGCGACGTATGGCGGTGGAACTGGTCTCGCCACCCAACGCGAATGCCTTGAAATCATGGACTGCTACGGCCAGGGTAAAGCCTACAAGCTGGCAGAAATTGCTGCCGCGATGGTCCTAGCCGGCGAGCTATCATTGGTATCCGCTGTTAAGATAGATCACAAGACGCGTAAAAGTGATTGGGTCAATGCCCATGAGGACCTTGGGCGTAATCGCTGAACACCTTCTTTGTTGTAGTGTATTATTTCCACCTCTCCAGACTAGCTGCTTTTTGAAATGCCGGCCGCTCTAGCAAGCGTGAATAGTAAGCTTCGGTATTCGGCTTGAACCCTTCGCGCAAACCTAATGCTTCCGCCAGATAAAGAGCGAAACCAACACAAATATCGGCGATGGTGAAACGATCGGCACATAAGAAATCCCTGTCCCCGGTGGCGCGCTCGACGGTGCGCAATCGTGAGAAAAACCAGGTTGTGTAGTCGTCGACAACCTGTTTGATCCGACGTTCTTCCGGTTCCAACTGCGTATAGCGCAACACAATCGTTTGTGGAAAAGTGAGCGTAGCGTCGCTGCGGTGTACCCAGTTCAGATATTCGGCGTAGGCTTTTTCCTTGGGGGAAACCGCGAGATCGGTGGGGCCGTACATATCTACCAGGTATTGTGATATCCCGGCCGACTCGGTCATTTCTATGTCGCCGTCAGTAAAATACGGTACCGTGCCGATCGGATTGATCTTCGTATAACCGTCGTGCATAAACCGTGGTGGGAACTGCATAACCTCCAGTTCATAGTCGAGGCCCATTTCCTCCATTGTCCACAACGGCCTGATGGAACGTGATAAAGCACAGTGATAAAGTTTAATGGTCATGCAGCTTTTGACTCCTCGGTTACTTCAATATCACAATCGACAGCTCGTCGGCTGCCACTTGATTGCCTGCTTCGACAACCACTTCTAGCACTTAACCAGATGATGGGGCAAGAACCTCGTCATGCATTTTCATCGCTTCCACTAGCGCAAGGCGATGTTCTTTTTCCACCGCGTCCCCAGGTCGTCGCCACTTGGTTTGATTGTTGCTACTCTTCTGCCCATTTGGCTTTACGTTTTTCCACGAAGGCCGCTACACCTTCGCGTCCTTCATCACTTAGCATGCAAGACGCGAAACCATTGGCTGCGAAGTCCAAAGCTTCAGCGCGCGGTCGACGCATGCTCTCGAATACAATGGCCTTGGTAACAGCGTTGGCGCCGGGTGCACAGTTGGCGATTTGATCTAGTACTGCATTGCACTGTGCTTCCAGATCTTCGCCGTCTTTGACGACTATGTGCGCGACTCCCAGCTGCACCGCTTCTTCACCCTTGAAGCGCGCGCCGGTCAGCATCAAGCGGCGTGCCTGGGTCAAGCCCACTCGTTCGGTTACGAAGGGGCCGATTTGTGCGGGAGGAATACCCAAGCTGGTTTCGCTGAGGCGAAAACGGGCGTCTTTAGTTACGATGGTGACATCGCCCACGCAGGTCAAACCAAGCCCGCCTCCGATCGCAGCGCCTTCTACCAACATGACCACGACCTGTGGTTGTTCGTTGATCTTGATCATTAAGTCACCGAAGCTACGGTTGCCGCGTGCGACTTCTGCAGCGCTGACTTCCTCTGCTTGCATGCCACTTTTGAAGCCCTTGATATCGCCGCCAGCGCAAAATATGCCACCTTTACCGCGTAACACGATAGTGCGAATACCGCGATCATCGCGCACCGCGTCGAATACTGCGTCTAATTCTTCCGTCATTTCAAGCGACAATGCATTGCGCGCCTCGGGTCGGTTAAGCCAAACTCTGAGCACGCTGCCCTCTTGTTCGAGGATAAGTGCTTTCGTATTGGGAAGTGTTGCCATCAATTTTCTCCTCTATCAGTGCCTGACGTTCCCTTCGCGCTTTGTTCGGCAATTTTTTGTGGCACTGGGATGGGAACATCAAGTAGCAACTGCGCATAGCCTTTTCCCTGTGCGTCATTGCGGATGCTAGCAACACCGCCACCGCCAAGCACATCATGCAGTAGGAAATTTATCGCGTTAGCGCCGGGCATTAAGAAACGTTCTACGCTACCTTGAAGGTCTTCTAAAAAGTGCGCAAAGCGATCAGTGACGACTTTCTCGGTCAATGCTGCATAAATGTACGGGAGATATTCCGGTTCGCGGGCGATAATACCAATATTCGCCTTGTTGCCCTTGTCGCCACTACGGCCCCAGGCTAACGCGATCAGCGGCACTTCCACTAAATCTTGTGATTCCAACGCCCCTGGTTGCGCAGGGCGGTCGATTGAAGCGGCGTTAAATGCTTCACCATGCGCTTCGTCACAATCCACCGTGTCACCGTTTATTTCAATTTGCACTGGAATGTCTGCTTTTGGCAATGCGAGGGAGAACAGGCGAACCACGGGGGAGGGTTTGGGCCGTCCACCCTGAAAACCCGACAGCCCCGGTGGCGTTGCAAGGCCCAGCCCCACTGCTTCTTTCAACATAATACCAATGCCCATCATATCGGGATGCTTGACGGCGACCTTGGCAGCGACTTCACGCGATCCGGAGATTTTTCGGTGTGCACCGTATTGGCTTTCGGCGCCAATCAGCTCGACGCTGGTCTCGCTAAAGTCTGGTAGGTTGTAGGACTTAAAAATTCTTCGCGACGCCTTAAATACTGCGTCAGCCAGCGCCAGTGCTTTCTTGTCGGCATCGAAGCCGTAGAAGGTCATATACGTGCCGCCGCGGAATTGATCGGCATAGGTGGCACTGACTTTGTAGGTGTCGGGGGCCGGGCGGCCTATTGCTCCTGTTACGCAGACGGTGTCAGCGCTGGTTTGCTTAATTTGGACTTGAGAAAAATCGCAGACAACGTCGGGCAACATATAGGCCTGTGGATCACCGATCTCGTAGACCATTTGCTCGGCCACGGTGCCTATTGTCACCATGCCACCTGTTCCGTCAGGCTTGGTGCAAGTAAAGCTACCGTCGGCGCTCAATTCGGCGATCGGGTAGCCGATTTCATCGATGCGATCAACGGTTTCCCAATCGGTAAAGTTGCCACCGGTGGCTTGCGGGCCGCACTCGAGGATATGACCGGCAAGAGAACCCATGGCAAGCTTATCGTAGTCATCACGCGCCCAGCCGTAGGTATGAATGCACGCGCCAAGAGTGACGGCGCTGTCGACTCCGCGACCGGTCACTATAATATCGGCGCCAAGGTCCAACGCTTTGGCGACAGGAAAGGCGCCGAGGTAGGCGTTAATGCTTTGTACGCGGTCGGCGGCGGGGAATGATTCGCCACTAAACATTTCCGGTAGTTCTCGCATCGCCAGTTGCTCGCGTTGCTCGATTAAGTCGTCGCCAAGCACACAGGCGACTTTAAGATTGAGACCGAGCTCGACGACGACGGCGCGCAACGCGGCAGCGCAGGCTTGTGGGTTAACACCGCCCGCGTTGGCGATAATACGTACACCTTGATTAGCAATCTCAGGCAGGTTTGGCTTCATCGCGGCGCTGACGAAATCTACGGCATAACCTTTTTCGGGGTCTTTGGCGCGTGCGCGAGCCATGATCGACATAGTGATTTCGGCTAGGTAGTCATAGACAATAAAGTCCAGTCCGCCTGCTGCCAGCAATTGTGGAGTAGCGCGGGCCGCGTCGCCCCAAAAACCGCTGGCGCCGCCTATGCGTATGATCTTGTCTGTCACTACAGTCTCCCGATAAACCTCAACATAGCCGGCAATACTACTGGCTCACGTAAAAAATCTCTTTGGAAAACATGCCATCTGCATAAGAGTTTACGCCATAAGGAGCGGAGCGATTGAGCCGGTCAATTCCGGTCTTTGAGCCTCAAATGGACGAAAAAAATTATGAGGGGCGGCCAGGATTCCTGAGAATATCGCGTGTCCGAAGTCGACGCTCGAATGACTGCTTTGCTATATGAGTGGATATTACTACGCCTTTGTCATTAGCTAAGCCGAGTGGATCATTCTCGAACCCAGTCCGGGTTTTCTTGGTAAAATTCCGCTACCTTGGTAGGGCCTGAAAAATATCGTTCTGGCACCTCGTCTGGTTTAACCAAAGTCAAGTGCTTGGCCTTAAGGCTTGTACTGTAACTCTGCTCGCCACACCCTAGCCCGTTTTCATCGAATACGAAAATTGTCAGTACGCGTATAGAACTTTGATAGACAGAATTGTCCTCAAGGCCTAAAACGCCATGTAATTCACGGCAAAATTTGCCATCCAATAACTGATGAACAATGCCCTCGATAACCAGTTCATCATCGCCGACAATTAACTTTTCACAGTCGAAGTGAATTATGTATTGATTCATATCGACCAGTGCGCCGTAGTATGCACAAAGCTGCTCATAGTTTTGTGGCTGCATGTCACTAAACTCATCGCCTGCACCAAAAGTTTCGTAGCGTTGGCATTTTTGGCTGCATGTGGCGAGCAGGGCTTTAGTGTCACCATGGCACTCAGCCAGGGCGTGGTCTCGAAAATTAATCAGAATCTGACGCCGCCTTGGATCATTGATTGTCGCCAGAAGATCATTGGCAATGCAAGCAACATTGATGATATTGAACTGGCTCATCGGGATGGGGGTTTCAGATAGTTTTTCGTTGATATACATGGATGATCTCCGTGTCGCTATTGTTGCGGGGTTTTAGGTTCAGCTATCTTGCGGCGGAAAGGTCTCTGTCGCGAAGCGGAAGATTGAACTGACGTCGCCAGTTGTAAATTTGCTGGGCACCGACACCCAGCTCCCGAGCAACTGAAGCCGTGGTATTGCCTTCATTTTCAGAGCGTTTTACCGCCTCGCGACGGAATTCTTCGGTGTATGCTTGTGTTTTCTCACTTGCCATTGTAAGCACCTCCATATAGATCAATCTAACTATACAGAGTGTCTACTCGTTGTGGGTAACTCGGACACATAACGCTAAAAACAGCAGCGCATTTACGCGTCGGCTGCCTTTTCTTGTTATTGGTCAACGTACGATACACTGCGTAATGGCATATGTCTGCTATTCGACTGGCACTGCGCGGAGCGGTTTGACGTTGAGCTCCCAGTCGGCGTGATCCGCGAGTCCGGCAGGTCCGATCTTTCCCTCCGCCGATGATAGTAAGGTTTTCGGGTCGTAAACCATGCCATCCTTCACTACCAGCCGGATATTGCGCGCGGCCTTAATGTCTTCCAGGGGGTTCCCCTGAACAACCACTAAATCGGCAAGCTTTCCTGCTTCGATGGAGCCAAGCTTGTCGGCAATACCAAGGGCTGTGGCCCCATTGATGGTGGCCGCTTTTAAGACAGTAACAGGGGGTATACCCGCATAAGTCATGGCGAGCAATTCCCGGTGATAGGCAAAACCGGGTAATAGGCTGGTGTAGACCGGCTCATCGGTGCCAACAATCAAAAGGTTTTCACCACCCGCCTTATAGAGTGCCAATAGCTCAATCATCCTCTGATTAAATTCCGGCTCAGCCGATTCAGGCTCGGGAGGGCCGCGCCGCTCAAGGAGCTTCTGCGCGTAGGGTGTGAAATATTTTGCTTCCGCGGTCCAGATCATTTCGGAGAGATGCTCCCGGCGCAGATTGATGCCGCCATACATCTGCAAGTTAGCATCGTAATACACCTGATGCTTTATCATCAGATCGACCATTTCATGCATTTCCGCACTTCTTGGGTCGTCGCGTCCAAGAGCAAGGGTGAGTTGATGCTCGATACGATCCAAACCCATCAAAATGGCATCACGCGTAGAGACATCATATTCGACGTCATAATTACCAAGATGGCCAGCCGTTGTCATTCCGTTCTTATGTGCTTGTTCAATGAGGATCCTTGCCTCGGCTGGAGTCGCCTGTTTTATTTTGATACTGACAACACCTTGGTTCGCCCATTTGTCTACCTCGTTACGAATCTCTTGTTCGGAGATATCGTTTGGCCAAGCCGCACATTCATCGGCGGCTACTTTAACTTGATATTCGCATCGAAAGGCACCGAAATAAGGGCCGGATGCAAATAAGCGTGGCCCGATAGCACTGCCAGCTTCAATAAGTTCACGCTGAGCAATGACGCGCTCAGGGTTGAACTCACCTGCTGACCAGGTAGAGGTCACACCATTAGCGAGAAAGATGATACCATTATGAACAACTTCCTCTACGCGACCTTTATCCACGAGGTCTAAATTGTAATGGGCGTGTAAGTCAAACAGACCGGGCAGAATTGTTTCTGAATCGGTTAACTCTATGGCTGTAGCGTGAGTTGAGTCCTGCTGCTTTGCAGGAACATCAACGCCTGCTATTTTACCATCCCGAATAAGGATGCCGCTGTTGCGCCTGCGGGTGTCGCTGATGCCGTCGAACAACCAGCCGCCACGAATAAACAAGGATTCTGACTTTGCTTTATTCTCTTGAGCGCCGACCAGTAACGGTGTGAGACCAGCAAGAAACGCAATTGCACAAATAATAAGTTTTACTGAATGCTGCATACTAACTGATCCTGCAAGCGAAAGGTGGCCGTAGGCTGCGACTTCACCTCCCTTGTTAGGAGGCACTCGCCTTTGTCACTTTTGATACCAGCGCTAGAATATTAGCGTCGGGATCGCGAAAAAATGCCATCCACTCTTCATGCCCAGGCTCGCCAAACAAACCGTCTGAGTCAGTATGGACAAGCTGCGGGTCGGATTCGAACTCGACTCCTTTAGCTTGGAGCGTCGAGAAGGCTTCTTTAATTTTCGGTACTTCGAAATATAATACGGTTCCCGACTCCGATTTATCAGTAGAACGTTCCAATAGTAGACGGGCATCTCCGAGCTGGAAAAAGAGCAATCCCGGCGGGTCAAATTCCGCGATAAATTTCGCTCCTAGAACTTCCTCGTAGAAAAGTCGAGATTGCGTGATGTCCGCGCATGGGAGGGCTACTTGAAGAAGTTTATTTATGGATAAGGCTTTGTCAGACATGGTAGATTCTCTATTGCCTCTTAACGCCCGGCACAGCGGCTTGGCAACCTGGCACGTAATTGCGAAGCAATTTGAGTGACAGGTTGCCAAGTCCGTTACTGCCGCTTGTTATGTGACAATTTTTCAGCCGGGTCACAACTGCCAAAAT
>JBPCXM010000348.1:0-2914 GCA_051008535.1 Pseudomonadales bacterium
GCAAGCGCTCGAACTTGATCGAAAAGCGCACGGTTGACGCGGAAGATGGCCGTGCGCGGGCTGATGAGGCCCGGCAAACTGTACAAACCGTACTTAACGAAAAGATCGCCGGACGTGAACTACCGCCAGTTGTTGTGGCTTTGCTACAAGAAGCCTGGTCTAACGTAATGTTTCTAGCGTGCCTGAAAGAAGGTGTCGATGGAGAGAGCTGGGCGGCTGCGTTGGCAACCGTAGATGACTTGTTATGGAGCGTAGCCGAGCACGCCCACGATGCTGATCGTGGCAAATTGTTGAAGATGCTGCCGGACCTGCTAAAACGCTTGCGCGGTGGTTTGACGCAAATCAGTTATGACTCTTTCAAGATGAATGAGCTGTTTTCGGAATTGGAACACATTCATCTTAAAAAGTTACGCGATGCGGGTAAACCCCCCGTGCCGGAAAGCAAGCCCAATGTCGCCCCGGCGCCCGCTCCTCTGAGCGTCGATACGCGGCGTTCGGTTCAGGAAGAGAAGCACGAGTTGCAGCAGGATGCAGTTGACGAGTTACTTGGTTCAATTGATGCGGTGATTAGCAATGAAAGCGAAACTGAAAAAGAAACGTCTCAAAGCAAAACAGCAAAAACAACGACGCCTGACGTTGCTGCGCCGGAACCCACAGCGCTAGCGGCACAGCCAGTCGTAGAAAGAATCGTGCTATCGCCTGCGTCCGGCAAGCAAGAAGATCTGTCGCCGGAGCCGCATGATGAGTTAGCCGAAGACAATGAATTCTATATCAAAGCTGAGCAGTTGCAGGTTGGAACCTGGGTCGAAATGCGCCAGGGTGGCGAAAAGAAATTCCGCGCCAAGCTGGCCGCTATCACCAAACCCAACAAAAAATATATTTTTGTCAATCGGTCTGGAATGAAGGTTTCTGAGCGTTCCTTAATGGGACTCGCGGTGGAGCTGCAGCGGCGCAGTATTGTATTGCTAGATGACTCGGCGTTATTCGATCGTGCGCTGCAATCTGTGATCGGCAATCTACGCAGTTTCAAGAAGGTTCCGACAACCTAAGAGCTAGTACACCTTCACGGTCGCGTCTAGCAGAGGCAGCGCTCTGTCGCTCTGGATACGGCATTATCACCGTAAAGGAGTACTTAGCCGTTCGCAAAAAACCTTCCCCGGCCATGGCAATCCTGTGTATCCTGTGCTTTGAATGAGTCCAGGATCACTGCCATTGAGACTTCCCGACAAACGTTTTAATGCTGGCTGGCTAACTACCGCACAGCACTGCGTTTCACCAAATTGTGATGAACGCCCGCGCGATGTGCCGGTAAGCCTGTTGGTTATTCACAATATAAGTCTGCCGCCTGGCGAGTTCGGTACCGGCTGTGTCGAGCAGCTGTTTACGAACTGCCTGGTCCCAGAACAGCACCCATTCTTTCTGACCATCAATCACTTGCGAGTGTCGTCACATTTTCTTGTTGATCGCAATGGCGCAGTGACTCAGTTTGTTGGCATCGACCAGCGTGCATGGCATGCTGGCGTTTCGTGTTTTAAGGGGGTTGAAAACTGCAACGATTTCAGCATCGGCATCGAGCTGGAAGGCACCGACGAGCAGCCGTACACCACGAGCCAGTACCGGCAACTGACCGAGTTGAGTCATGATCTAATGCGCGAATTCCCGGCGATTACGCCGCAGAGGATTGCCGGTCACAGCGATATTGCGCCGGGGCGCAAAACCGATCCCGGCCCTTCCTTCGACTGGCACCGATATCTGCTGTCGTTAAGCGAGCCGCAAAACGGAATCTGACCGCTTATGGAATTTCTTGCTATCGTCATCAGCGCTGCTGCTCTTTACCTCGGGCATGCGGAGCGCAACATACAACGCGACAACTGGTTTTACGGCCTAGGTGCTTTTTTACAAGGCTTACCCTTTAGTCAGACGACGACGCGTACTCTCACTATTCTAGTACCGGTTGCTGCAGTTTATTACTTGCAAACCAATTTCGAAGGGCGCGGCTTTGGTATTCCCGAGCTGTTGCTGATGCTTTTGGTGCTGCTTTACAGTCTCGGTCGCAACGATCTAAATGCAATATTGATGAGATACCGGAGCAGTTTACGCAACGAGGATATGCAAGCCGCCGCACTGGCTGCGGAAGGCATAGCCGAAGACGCTCCTCCCGAAGATTTCCCACAGTTGCATACCAGTGTTGAGCAATGGACGGTATACCGGCGCTTCGAACACTGGTTTGCGGTGGTGTTCTGGTTTTTGCTGTTGGGACCGGCGGGTGCTTTAGCCTATCGTCTGGTGCAGCTAACGGTCACAAAAGAAGGTTTGTTTGGCAATGTGCTGGCGCTACTCGATTGGCTACCGGTGCGCATTCTGGGTTTGAGTTTTGCGTTAATCGGTGATTTTGTTTCCGCGATGCAAGAGTTACAGGTTTGCTTCCTCGGTAGTGCAAAAGCCGACGCCTGTGTTTACAAACTTGCCTGTGCTGCGCTGCAATTTGATTCCGGCTGTGAGCTTTCTCCGGCGGAGGGCGATAGTCGGCTTGGCAAGCTGGTAAGCCTGCTTCAACGCAGTTTGGTGCTGTGGATTGCGCTGATCGCCATCGCGCAAATCGCGTTCTGAAGGTTGTTTTGGTCGTCAGCCTGTGGTTAATGCGCTCGTCTTTTCAACACTCCAGCGTTCCAATCGCTACGACGATTTCGTGATTGCGAGGCGTATCAACACCTAGCTCTGCACCTAGTTTGCAAACGTAACCATTGATAAATTCTATTTCGGTTTGCCGCCCATGTTCTACGTCCTGATACGTTGACGAAAAATTAGCGGCCGTTTGCCTTATTACTTGTTCGACGGCAAGTGGCAATTGAGACGCCATTTCATTTTCGTTCGACGCCAACAGCACGTTTTGCAATTCCTCTATCAGTTGTTG
>JBPCXM010000349.1:0-14487 GCA_051008535.1 Pseudomonadales bacterium
GGCAAGGAAGTGTTTGCCCGTGCGACCCACAATTTGAGCACCCAAAACGATGGCAAGTTTGTCGCCATCAACTGCGCCGCCGTACCCGAAAACCTGATGGAGAGTGAACTGTTCGGCTACGAGAAAGGGGCCTTCACCGGCGCCGCCAAGCGCACCCTGGGCAAGGTTGAACACGCTAACGGTGGCACGTTATTTCTCGATGAAATAGGTGATATGCCGCTACCTCTGCAGGCTAAGCTACTACGATTTCTGCAGGAACGCGTGATCGAACGGGTGGGCGGCAGAGAGGAAATTCCGGTGGATGTACGCGTTGTTTGCGCCACCAACAAAAACCTGGGAGAAATGGTGAAAGAGGGCAGTTTCCGCGAAGACTTATTCTATCGCATCAGCGAAATGGTCATAGAAATTCCGCCGCTGCGCGATCGCGGCGGCGACAGAATATTGCTCGCCCGCCACTTACTGGAAAAATACAACGAAGAACACCGACAGAAAATCAAAGGCTTTACCAAAGAAGCCGCGCAGGCAATCGACCAATACGACTGGCCGGGAAATATTCGCGAACTGGAAAACAAGGTCAAACGTGCGGTGATCATGTGTGATGCCCAGCGCGTGTCGCCATGGGACCTTGGCCTCGGCGTTAGCGACGAAGCAACGCTTAATTTACGCCAGGTGCGCGAAGTGGCCGAAAGGAGCGCCATCAACCAGGCGCTGTCTACGACTAATAGGAATGTCTCCGCGGCGGCGAAATTACTGGGCATCACGCGGCCGACATTTTATGATCTGGCCAAGAAGTATAACTTGAGCGTGGGAAAGAGTTGATTTTTTGCCTCGAATACTGACAAGCTCACAACAAAAAGTGCAGCGGGCTGCTAGATTAATTGCGAAGAAGTAGAGTGACGCCATGATGAACAGAGTTTTTCCCTTCGGGTGTTTCGCGGTTGCGAGTACTTTGTGTCTTTTTCTTGCCGCGTGCGGCGAAGGTCAGTCGAGCGGCGCCGACATCGAAGACTATATAAAAGTAAGTCAACGCTATCAGGAGCAAGGCCAATTTCGCGCCGCAATTATCGAAGCGCAAAACGCGATTCAGAAAGCGCCGGGTAATCCTCAGAGTTTTAAACGCCTGGCACAAATATATAACGAGTTGGGCGCTGGCAAAAAAGCTAGCGACATCATTCTAAAACTGCCTAAACTCGAAGATCCTGATCTTGTTCTTTCACTACATGAAGCCTACTTACAACAGCGAAAATACAAGTCGGCGAGTGCATTGCTCGAACAACACTCTGAGCTACAACAGACTCATCCCGAGCAATATTTCATTGCATTCGCAGCAACACAAGCTGCCCTCGGTAAAAGTAACGCTGCCGAATCTTCCTTTCAGAAAGCGCTGGAAATTAGCGTAGGTAACTCTGCTGCCCTCATAGGTCTAGCAAAACTAGAAGCCCAGAGAAAGAACTTTGACATGGCCATTGCGCTGTTAGATAAAATTACAGAAGATGATGAGAATATCACTGCAAGTTTCGCGCTAAAGAGTGATATCGCATACGCGCGTGGCGACTTGGCAAACGCCGAAGAAAGCCTAAACAACGCGTTGTTCACATTAAAGGAAACCGACTTGCCAACCCCAGAGCGAGTCAACGTACTGCAAAAACTCATTGAAGTCCTCACCCAGCAGGGCCGATCAAACGAGGCTTACATTTACTCCAAGTCACTGGCGGATGCTAATCCGCTAGGTCACGAGCTTAGTCTTAAGTTTCAGAAAGCTATTGAAGAATACCAGAACGGCAAACTTGAAGAAGCTGAGGCATTGCTAATTGAAATACACGAACAATCTTCGGGCAATGCAATGTCTGGTCAGATGCTGGGTATGGTGAATTATCTGCAAGGCGATGTCGGAGAAGCCGAGAGCCTACTCAGTAAGTATGTCGATACCGAAACTGCCTCGACCGAGGCAAAATTGATGCTCGCTTCTGCGCAGCTAGGGAGCAACAAACCGGAAGATGCGTTGAAAGTACTGGAAGAAGACGCCAACATCAGCGGTGCTAAATCGGAAGTGCTGGCAATGTATGGCTTGGCCACCTTGCAAGTCGGCCAAATCGATGAAGGCGTTAGCTTCATTCATGCGGCGTTGCAGAAGAATCCGAAAAACCCTGCCCTGCGGATTGCCTTGGCACAATACTATGCGAGCGCCAAACAGATAGACAAGGCCGAAGAAGAGTTATTAATCGCCTTCGAAATTTCCCCGGAAGACGCTAAAGTACAAGCAGCTTTGATAGAAGCACTACTTCTCAACAAAGAATTAAACGAAGCAGAAAACGTCAGTGCGAAAATTCGTAAGGATTATCCAAAGTCGAGCACTAGTTTTAGCCTGGCAGGTCACGTCGCGGTCGCTAAAGACGATCTGAACGCCGCAAAAACATTTTTCTCCACCGCACAAAAGCTGGATGACAAAAATCTTTCTTCATTGTACGGACTCGCGAAGATTGAATTCAAACAGAAACGCTGGCCGCAAGCAGAGAAGTACTTCAAGCAAATAGCACAAATAGATCCACAGCAGGTGAATGCCTACCGCGGAATTTTATTGACCAGTGCAGCAAATAACACTCATCAGAGTGGGATAGAATATATAAAAGCCCTATCCGATAAACTACTGACACCGAAGCTTGTTCTTGCAGAAAAATATATTGAAATCGGTGATTATCAGGCTGCGCTGACGCAGATACAAAATGCGCAATCCATTAACCCCGATTCGAAATACGCTGCGGAATTGAACGCACGCGCACTTCTCGGTTACAGCCAAGCCTTAATGGCAGTGGGAAACTTTGTTGACGCCAGGGAGGCCACGATGTCAGCATTGCAAATTGCCCCACAAAGTCTACGCTTGCTGCAACACCTTGCTCGTATTGATATCGCTAACCAGAAAACCAGTGAAGCGGAAAAAACCCTGGAGCGAATGAGTGAAATCGCACCGAATGAACCTTTGGTGCACGAATTGCGCGCCGACCTTGCTTTGGCGGAAGGTAACACTAGCAATGCGATCAACAGCTATCGCCTGGCCTGGAATACCGGCATACTGGAGAGCAGCGCAGGAAAGCTATATCAGCTGCTATCTAAAAGTGAACCAGAAAAGGCGCAGGAATTCCTGCAAGAGTGGCAAAGCAAAACTCCGGACAGCTCAGTTTTGCTCACCCTGATGGCACAACAGAAAGAAAATAAAGGCGACATAAACGGTGCGATTAAGCTGTATGAGAAAGCAATTAATGTTGCACCCAATTCGCCGGCCGTGCTGAACAATCTAGCCTGGTTGTATCATACGAACGGCGATGAACGCGCCATTGAATATGCCGAACAAGCTTACACACTTGCTCCCAACTCCGCCGCAGTTGCCGATACCTACGGCTGGATATTAGTCAAAAGCGGGTACAAAGATAAAGGTATTGAAGTGTTGACGCATGCCGCGTCTATCGCGCCAGATATCAAAGAGATTGAGCAGCATTTGAAAGAAGCCAAAGCGCTCTAAATATAGCGTTGCAAAGGTCGCAAGACCGGTCAGGCAACGCCCAAGGCCGCTTTCAGAACTATCAATCGTCAAATCGCTACAACTTGTGAGTTAACACCGACATGGAAAATAGGCCCATTTTAGTCGTTTTGTTACTGTCTTGTGTCACGATCGGCACAACACATGCCTTGGAGTCGCACGTCGATTTGGTAGGCGGCGTAGAGTACAGCGACAACGCGAACCAAAATAGAAATGATGGCAGCTCCGAGATTGAGGAACGCGTGGGAGTTGGACTTACTATCCTTGAAAACCTTCCCAACTTGTATGTGGATGGTCAATATACAGCGAGCGCAGTTAACTACGGCCGAGATACGTCTTCCAACCAAACCGTTGTTGTCGGACGCTCCAGCTTAGTCTGGACGCCTCTGCCTAACAGGTTTTCCTGGTCACTAGACCATCAGATTGAGGATTCGCGCAGAGACTCGCGGCAAAATGATATACCGGACAATAGAGAGACAAGAAACATTGTGAATACCGGGCCGTTGTTCAGCTTAGGAATTTCACCCGTTGATGTGTTGTCCGCGGGAGTGACTTACTCGATCGTCCGCTTTGAAGATTCCGAAGATAGCGATTCCGATCGAATCACCGGGCAGCTTAGTTGGAACCATCAATTGAATGCAACGCGCTCCCTCGGCACCACAGTTCAATACGCGGATGTGAAATTTGATAACGACGCAAATGACATTACTGATAACGACATTGACGGGTTAATTGATAACGGCACAAATGACCTTACTGACAATGGGGAAGATGATCTTGAGATTTATAGCGCATTCTTTACCTTCGCAACACAGTTACCCAATGGGCAGTATAACCTGCAGCTTGGAGGGAATCGCGTAGAACGTAGCACAGGCGATGACAACGACGGCGTATATTTCGTCCTTGCTTACGACAATATCTTTAGAGGTAATCCGATATCTATTACTGCCTCACGCCGATTGAGCGACTCTTCGCTGGGGTCTGGTATCAATGCTGCGTCTGGGATCGGCTCGCGGGCGAACGATACTAATTTTGACGTGGCCGATGTCGTAGAAATAACGCGCGTTGCATTGAGCTACAGTATGTTTCAATTTTGCCAGGGTTGTGAACTGGGAACCGAACTTTCTTACAACAAGCTGGACTACGACACCGAGCCGCGGGATGAAGACTCCATCCGCTTGACCACCCGTTTCCGGTACGCCTTGAACAACCATTGGGGAGTTATTGGTGGACTTGATTACGAGCATGTGGAATTTACTAATAATGATGCTAAGGATAACAATTCTTCTGTGACATTGGGCTCCGACTACCAGTTTAGCGAACGCTTTGTCGTTACACTACTAGCAACACATGAGCGTCGTGACGGCAACGAAGATGATAGGGAGTTTACAGGGAATCGTGTCACGCTATCTGTCGTTTATCCAATATGGTAGTAGTGAAACCGACGTTTACTATGTCATTCGACAGATACTATCTAGTCCCTAACCCCGAACGAATCAGAGCGATAGTCAGTGCAGTATGCGCCGGCAAAAAATGCTTTGGCCAAGACAGGCTAAACTAAAGAACAGAGTCGTGACGCAATTCTACGATCGATAAGCATTATTCGCATGGATTTTCTCGAAAAAATTTATCACAAGAGCCCCATTCCGTTTCAGACTGCCATGCTAAATGGCAAGGCGCTAGGACTCTATTTCGAGCGCTACGGCGCCAAGTTTGAACGGATGTCTGAACAGTTCGACGCCAATCAGTTTATGAGGAAATCCGAACTGGATAGCTATCAAAACGAACGTCTGATACGGCTAATTGATCATGCTTTTGAATCAGTCCCTTTTTATAAAGAACGCTTTAAAAAGGCGAAGTTAAAGCCGCAGGACATAAAATCCAAGGAAGATTTATTTAAAATACCTGCACTAACGAAAAAGGACATCAAGTCAAATTTTAATTCACTAATTTCAACTCGAGCTAATTCCAAGCGGCTACGAAAAGGTAACACGAGTGGAACGACTGGCGCTCCGCTCACTGTACTTTACGATATCAATACCTGTGTAGTGCACCATGTTGCCGATCACCGGCAAAAGGCGTGGGCGGGCATGCAGCGGCGAGAGGCTTATGCTTCGTTACAGGGGCGAGTCATTTGTCCTCCTAGTCAAGATCACCCGCCTTTTTGGCGCAAAAACTATATTAACAATCAGCTTTTTCTTTCTTCGTTTCACTTAAAGAAAGAGTTCATTCAGTTCTTTATCGATAAGTTAAAGAAAGACGAAATTAAATTCATCGAAGGTTATCCATCGACCATTTATACACTTGCTAGTTTCTTGTCGATCACTGATCAATCCCTGCCAATGACTGCCGTGCTGACATCTTCTGAAACACTGTACAACTGGCAGAGAAAATTGATAGAAGAGCGGTTTAGTTGCCGAGTCTTCGATTTCTATGGCATGGCGGAAAGGACTGTGTACGCCACTGAGTGTGAGGAACATTCCGGCCACCACCTCAATGAAGATTACGGTATAACTGAATTTTTGAGCATTGACAATGAACCACTAGCAGCAGGAGAATTTGGGAAAATCGTCGCCACTAGCTTGCACAATTTTGCGTTTCCCTTAATCAGGTATCAGACCAATGATTCTTGCGCGCTTAAGCTTGAGGATTGTTCATGCGGTAGAGCGTTTCCATTGATGGATGATGTGGCGACAAAAGAAGAAGCGATAATACAGCTTCCAGATGGAAGGTGGATTTCACCATCTGTGCTCACTCATCCATTTAAACCAATGGTAAATATCGAGGAATCTCAAATTATCCAAGAAGATTTGGAAAATATATGTATACGAATCGTTAAGGGCGAACATTATACGCAGGCAGACGAAGCACTGTTGCTAAAAGGCTTTCAAGATCGTCTTGGAAATGATGTGCGCTTTAAAGTTGAGTACCCAGAAAAAATTGAAAGAACGACAAGTGGGAAGTTGAAATGGGTGATATCGCATGCCAAACACCAATTCTAGTAGAATTTTCTACTTATAGCTCCGCTGGTTTATTTGGGGGAATTACATCTCCTTTAGTTTCAATATAAGTATAAGTTCTTAGGATTTTTGATCTGGGCGATTCTAAATCTATTTTTCATAGAGTAGATTGATCGCCTCTTCAGTTTTCTGAGTTAAAGCGGCAAGAATTTCTTTTGAGTTCGACCAATGATTGGCTTTCGTACCCCAATTCGCAATGGACCGTGCGGCTCTTAGGTTCCCTATTTCATTCCAATGGAGATCGTTTTCAAATATGAAGTTGTTATAGCCTTCAGGGAAATAATCAATCAAGTAAACTGTGTTGCTCGAAAACTGCTCGCCGAACAATTTACGGGCGAGATCTGTAGCTGCCTGAGATGGGATAACAAAAATAGTGAAGCTTGAATTATTGGATTTGGCGGCGTCATTCCAAGCCGAGAGAAGTAGTCTAAATCGATTTGCCCATTCCTTTGTCGGCTCAGTTGGCTCTTCAGATAAATAGTCTTTGGCAATCGAGTCGGCATATTCGTCATGATAGCGGTTCTTTCTTGCCTTCCCCAGCTTGTTCGAGCTGAACCGGGTTAGCAGCTTATCGTTCAGTTTTTCGGTCGAATATGACTCATTGGCAACCTTAGCTTTCAAACGTGCATAAGAATCAAGCATCAAGTAGCAGACATGAAACTGACGCAAAACATCAATGTAGGGGTTAATTTTCGGTGAAATTGGCGCGCCTAGCTTACTTTCGCTGAAATCAAAAAGTTGGTTTTCGTAAATATTTCTCAGGTCGTTGGTGACGAAAACATAGAATACATGGTCAATTTTTTTATGCGCCTTAAAGTCGAGGTATTTCAAGTAGGATTGATCGACACCGTAGCCGTCAACACCGAAATTAAGCACCAAATGATCCGACGGCAAAGCTTCATTGAGTAATGAGGTGAACGTGTATCTGTCGTCGACGCGACGGTTTTCGGTCATACTGTCGCCAAACACTCCAATGAGTTTGCCCTTATACTCTTGCACGTCTTGAAGCGATACACCTTGGTGGTTTCTAATATTAAAGTCGTTGAATATAATCTCAACATCAAAATCAAGGTCGGGATGCTTACGATATTGAGTAGCATTCGCGGGTCTATCCCAGATAGCTCGCGATCTAATCAGGTTTTCATTGACCAGATCAGCGTAACGCCCGTCAAAGCGTAGATATATTTCACTAGCTGCTGCACCGATCATTAGGAAAATAGCCAGGAATAGCAGGTTGTAGAAAACCACCCTCATTTGATGTGAATTCCGTTGTTTAAAACAATGTGTAGATAAACGGTGCTATTGCGGAGCCCTGGGTTAACACCAGCAATGAGCCGAGTAATAGCATTACCAAAATAATAGGTGCAAGCCAAAATTTCTTTCGATCTCGCATAAATCCCCATAAGTCTTTTAACAGATCAAGCACTAGTATGGCCTCTCAAAATGATCGCGATTGCGTTCGTGGCATATCACCCGGTAGCTATCTACCGGGAGATGTATTTTACGCGCCATTGCATCTTTACCAAGTATCCATAACGCCAAAGATATTGGTGCAAACACAACAAAAAATAATATGCCCAATATGATGCGTGTATTTATCCAACCAAGCGCACCACCAATGGTCATCCAAGCTCTATAAACAGGTCTGAGTGTAGCTGGCAGAATCAGTGCCCATATGATCAGCACGCCAGCGAGGATCCACGGCCATTTGGGCCAGGCATAGCCGAAGAGATAAGGTAGGATCAGGCCGAACAATATGCCAGCAATGATGCCAGTTGTGATGCCGAATCTACGTAGGCCTTGTTTGTCTAATTCTTCGATTTCATGCAGCATGGCTTGTGTTAATCCAGTTCGTATTCATCTTTCCAGGAGTCGTCTTTTTGCCATTCCGGTTGTTCCTTTTTGTCAAGTAAGATGTTTTCCATGACCAGGTAGTCCATCTCTGTGCGCATAAAGCAGCGGGTAGCATCCTCCGGTGTGTAAACTATGGGTTCGCCACGCACGTTAAAAGATGTGTTGATGAGAACTGGGCAACTAGTTTTTTTTTCAAAATTTTCAAGCAAACTGTAGTAACGCGGATTAGTTTCCTTGTGAGCCGTTTGAATTCGAGCTGAGTAATCTACATGGGTGACTGCGGGAATTTCAGATCTTGGTATAACTAATTGCTCAATTCCAAAGAGCTGCTTTTCTTCATCGGTCATTTCAATATGCTTATCCTTGGCTACCGGTGCGACCAATAGCATATAGGGACTTTGGGCATCAATTTCAAACCATTCGGAGACCTTATCGTATTTCACGACTGGGGCGAAGGGTCTGAAAGATTCGCGGTATTTAATCTTCAGGTTCATGGTGCTTTGCATTTTTTGGCTGCGCGGATCACCGATGATTGAACGACCACCCAACGCCCTTGGACCAAACTCCATTCTACCGTTAAACCAACCCAACACGTTTTCCTCGGCGAGAATATCTGCCAATTTGGGCATCAGTTCTTCGTCCGATAGTTCGATATAATTGATATTGACGGAATCAAGGTAGTTCTTAATTTCTTCATTGCTGAATGAACCGCCCAAATAGGAACCTTTCATTTGATCGCTCTGTCCATCTGCGATTCTAGGTTTCTCGAGATATTCATGCCACACCGATAGAGCAGCGCCAACGGCGCCCCCCGCGTCACCGGCTGCTGGTTGAATCCACAATTCGTTAAAGGGGCCTTCGCGAAGTAAACGACCGTTAGACACGCAGTTGAGAGCCACGCCCCCGGCGAGACACAAGTAGTCAACATCCAGCTCATTGTGGATAGTGTTAGCCAGTCGCAGCACGATCTCTTCTGTTACTACCTGAATCGAACTCGCGATATCCATTTGCTTTTGTGCTATATCGGTCTCTGACTTTCGCGGTGGGCCGCCGAATAGTTTGTCGAACTTCTTATTCGTCATGGTCAAGCCAACGGCGTAATTGAAATAGCTCATATCGAGTCTGAACGTGCCATCGTCCTTCAAATCAATCAAATAATCCAGAATAAGATCGACATATTTCGGCTTACCGTAGGGTGCCAGTCCCATCAATTTGTACTCACCAGAATTAACTTTGAATCCGGTGTAATAAGTGAACGCGGAATACAGCAAGCCCAAGGAGTGCGGGAAATTAATTTCCCACTGCGCAGCAAGTTTTTCACCATCACCCAACCAAACCGAACTGGTTGCCCATTCACCGACGCCATCAAGGCAAAGCACGGCGGCTTTTTTGTAAGGGCTAGGGAAAAATGCAGAGGCCGCATGGGATCGGTGGTGTTCGTTAAACAACAGTGGCGGTAGTTTTTTCTCTTCTATGTCACCAAGTTGTGCGAGTTCTCGCTTTAACGTGGTTTTAAGAAAGAGCTTTTCCTTAAGCCAAATCGGCATTGCTGCCAAAAAAGATTTAAAACCCTTGGGTGCATAAGAAAGATAAGTTTCTAGCAATCTTTCGAATTTGATTAGGGGCTTATCATAAAAAACAACGTAATCGACATCTTCGAGCTTAATTCCAGCTTCATCCAGACAATATTGCAGGGCAAATTTGGGGAAGCCAGGATCATGCTTTCTTCGCGTGAATCGTTCTTCCTGAGCGGCGGCGGCTAACTCACCATCTACCAAAAGGCATGCAGCGCTGTCATGGTAATAAGCTGAAATACCAACGATGTTTATACGTTGCTCCCTTGAAAAGTACCAAACGGCAACTATTTGATTATTCTTCGGTACATTCTAGTACACTCAGTCTCCGGGATAAAGACCATCATAAGAATATAGAAGATTGATAAATCTACGATGAGTATGAGATTCTGAGGGAAGCCATAGATAACTGCAATACTGTCGCCGCTAACAATTGTATTCCAAGCTGGCCTAAATGACTCTTTGATTATGAGCCAACCTGAGTATCAGGTATCGTTTAACACAAAACTCTGAACAATCCCTGCGCCAACTCTAATCAATTCTAGAACGCAGCCAATCGATTTCACTAGTTAAGGAAAAATTTCTTACTGCATCAGCTACTTCAGTGAAAAACCCAAGAAGCAAGGTGGATACTGTATAGGTAGGCGCATCACCATATTTTACTTCATACTTACTTTCGTATCTTTCAAAATCTTCCTTGTCAAAAGGATAAGCGTGCAAGCCGTGATTTTGCATTAGAACAGCAAGTATTCTCGTAAATTTCGCTTGCTCATCCCCGCGCAAATTTTGTTTGATGTAGTTGAAGAAAAAGTGTGCTTTCTCCAGGTAGGCGCCATTTGTTGCTCCCGAATATTTGTACGCCAAACAGAAAATATTAGCCTTGCGCATCTCTTGTGCCACCCAGGTTTGGTTCGCATAATCCAGTATTTCTGGCTTGTCGAGATATGGGTACTCATGCTCCAACATCCAGTTTGCATAACTTAATAAGCTATTTTTAGCATAACGAAACGCGGCATCCTTTTGACCCAGTTTTTCCTTAACATCGAGGTACTTTCCAACAGACTGTAAGAAAACTGTATAAGACCAGGCTATTTCTACATTATGCAACGCTCTATATTCGAAATTATCATTAGGATGAACAGTTTGCTGAATCACTATTCCCGCATCGTGAACACGGTCGGTGTCGCCGCTAAGCTCATAGACATCTAAAAGAGTGCTTAGATAATTTCCCGTACCTCGAGTGAGAGGGTATCTATATTGATAAACTTTTTCGCTACGCAATAGCTTTGTTACGCGCGGCAATCCTACCTTCCTTAGTAGATTCAACTTTCCCAGAACCGTCTTAGGTCCCTGCTGCTGGTTTGATATCCATTGAAAAAGCGTTAATACTGCTTCCTTCGACGCCTCAGACCCAGTTAAATAATAATGATAAAGTAAGCCTGCGGTGTAACAATGCTCTGAACCGGGACCGCCACCGGACGGTCCATCCGACGTCACGGCGGGATGATCTCTGGTAAACGTTCTATGGGTACATGTTGACGCATCGAGATAGTGGTTTGTATGCCAGAACAAACCCCCGTTATATTCCACTCTATCTTCCTGCGTGTGGTAAATATCAATGTCGGTGACGTGGCGAGCTAGGTCATCCATCAGTTCAAACCAGCGATAATTACCGGAAATCACAAACTGTCGTGCAAATCCGTATATCGGGTCATACTGATTGTTATAGTGAGATACCAAGGGCTGATCTCCCTCATATCCAAGGGCTTCATGATCGGCGTAGAGATCGCCAAAATGTCGCCATCCATATTCATCAACAACTTCACGTTTATCAATAAAGCTACTTTTTCCTTCCACGCCAGCTCGTATCAATTCGTCCAGTTCATCAGTGCGTGAATCGCTTAAATAGGGGAAAACGGCACAGCGCTCATACCATTCAAGCGCCAATCTGGGAACAAGGGGTGACTGCGCCCAATTGAGCGACTCTTTATTACCGCCAAAATCGATAAAAATAGTGTGTGTTTTTCGTTCGCCCCCTTGCAGTTCAAACATATCTGCAAAATTATTTGGAAAGAGATTGAGTGAAAGCCACCCCGCACTGTTTTCAATCGCTTTTGGGAAGTTTTGCCAGAATTGCTTATTATGAATTGTCACGCCGCGCCCGGCATTTTCCGCGAAAACGAAAGGTGAAATTCTCTCCCCCTCAAGAATTTCCCCAGCACCATTTTCACAGCGGTAACCCCTAAAACTATTAGGGATATCGCCATTTCCATTTTTATGGTTATTGCCGCGCCAATTCTCACCACCACTGGAGTCTTGATAAATAGATAGCCGCCCCGATACCTCTTGAAGCCAAGGGCTGGCGGCATCCTGCTTCCAATATAGCGCACCCTCATTGACAGCAAAACGTGATGAAAGCTCATTAAAAAATAGCGACCCCATATCTGCCAGGTCCCACAAACCCCGCGGATGAGCTGCTGCGCGAGGATTATGCAGTGTAAAATCTATTTTTACGAATGATCTACCCGCATAGAAAATCAGGTTGGCGGCAAACAGAGCTAACTCCGAACCATCCGAAGACAAAAACTTGCCATTGGCGGCCAATTTACATGTCAGGCCATTGTCGCCAACTTGGATACAGACGTCATTCACAACCGGATAACTCGCACGCCCGTCTACATCGACGAGTACTATCTCTGATTTGCCGTCCAACAACTGCTCTTTGCCATCGACCAGAACGCTGCAAAACGGTCGGAAATCCTGCTTGCTGACGATAAATACGGCGCCGCCAGTATCGATTCGAAATTGATCAGCGGTTTCCTGGACAATTATCGATTCGCACTCAACCGATGGTACATCGCCAGTCCTAAGTTCCAGCCGATTTGATGAGCCGCCGTGTTGCGATACCTGAAAATCGAGTAGCGACCAGCGAACACTGCCATCTGGCCAAGTCGCTGCTACCCGGGCTTGAACCGGAATAGATGCTCCTTGCTCATCATATAGCGCCATATCGCTCTTTTTTTGAACAACCCCTTTCGGGAACGGGACGCCCAGACTGACAGGCTCGCAGCAACGGTCTACGCCCTCGAGTTCCTCGACAAAGATGGGAATAGTGATCATGAAATTCTCTTCGCTTAGGAGGATTGACTACCAACAGGCATCATACGACACGGCTATAGATGAAGGTTTTCGGCTAAAAATATGGCCACAGGATTTATAGGTATATAGATCGAGTCTAGCACTAAATTCCGACCTGCAGCATGCGAATCAATGTCATGGCAAACTAGTCGTTGTGCGACTAAACTATACCGAATACGCCTGTCTCTTAGGATACATGCATTGTTTGGCCATCTTGATTTAGTAACGTAGGAATTCAGGTTGACGGAAGTTTGTATCATAACGGCGGGCGATTATTCCAGGTGGGATGATTATGTGCGCAGCAAGGGAGAAGCGGCCCCATATCATCTAACAGCATGGAAGCAAGCAGTTGAGGCGGCCTATGGCCACCGCGGGTTCTATCTGCTTGCAGAAGACGGCGGCAAGATCACCGGGGTCTTGCCACTTTGTGCCTTAAAACCTCCCATCATTCGCGGCACTCTTTGTTCCTTGCCTTTTTGCGATATGGGCGGATACCTTTATGACAATGATGATGCCAAAGATGCGCTGTTCCGCAAAGCGCTTGAGATCACTAAAGATCACAAATTAAAAAAGTTGGAAATACGGCAAGGATATATAAAATCAGAATCGGAACATTCGATAACAGTAGACGGCGCGCAAGCGACAAAAGTACAAATGGGAATGGCCCTCCCCAGCACATCCGAAGAACTCTGGTCAAAATTTAAACCCAAGCTCAGAAGCCAAATCAGAAAAGCAGAGAAAAACGGGTTAACGTATTCTCAGGGAAAATCAGTCGAAGATATTACTGCTTTCTATAATGTCTACGCTGTCAATATGAAGAAACTGGGGTCACCCGCGCACTCCTTACGCTGGTTTCTGGAAATAGGCCGCTATTATGGCGAGTGCATGCTGGTCGGCCTGGTTAGACTGCAAGATACTGTCGTTGGCGCTGGAATAGTACTTTTGGTAGGTCATAAGGCAACAATTCCCTGGGCGTCAACACTATCGCCTTACAATAAATACGCGCCTAACATGCTGCTTTATTGGAGTTTGCTAAAGAATTCCTGTGATACGGATTGTCGACATTTCGACTTTGGACGATCAACTTACGGCGAAGGCACCTACAAATTCAAGGCGCAGTGGGGGGCAACGCCGGCTACTCTCGATTGGCGAGACTATACGCCATCAGGAGACGAGATTAAATCAGCGCACAAAGCGCCGGCGATTCGTCCAATCATAGAAAATGTGTGGAGTAAAGCCCCGCTACCTCTTGCCAATTCACTCGGACACCGGGTCAGAAAGTACATCTCGCTATGACAACTTTCGTCCTCGTGGCTACTCTCGTATGTTTCGCAATACCAATCTATGTATATGTTGGTTATCCCTT
>JBPCXM010000350.1:0-2507 GCA_051008535.1 Pseudomonadales bacterium
CATCCGTACAGTGCAATTAGCCTGTAGCAGGCGGCCAGATCGACCCTGGTTTGCCATTCTTCGTCTGACACTTGTACTTTTACGGAAAGCGCTGTTTCTGCCGTGCTCATCTGCCGATCTCCGCATCCGAAGTCTTAAGACTGCCGGACTCCATTATACGCGCTGCGGTACCGTTTCAGACGCAACATACTTCTGGCTATATGTGAGTGGTTTATCAGCAATTTTTTGCAACTAAACAATGCGCCGAGGTATCAAAACAAAACACAACGACGAGTTAATCTCTGCGTTTACAGGGTTGCTTCTGGTATGAGTGCACCTCTGCCAGAGACACACACGAAACAATTGAATCTCCCAAAGGTTTTGTTTCGTCTTGAGACGGTGGCTTCGGCCACCGTTTTTTTTGCAGAATTTTGCCGGTCGCTAGAACGCGTGCGAATGGATATGGCTGATTTTGTCGCATTGAGACATGCGGTAGTAGCGCCGCAGCTCTTGTAGGCCAAGATCACTATCGTTGGCGATGCGATTTCGCAAGCCGTGGCAGAACCGTGCTGCGTAGGCATTGGCCACTGCATAGCGTTCGCGCTGATCATCATCAAGATCATTGTGAAAATCTATTTCATCAAACAAACGATGATGCATATTGTCAACCAGTTCAGAATCCTCCTGATCTACCGCGAGAAAAAGCGCGCTGACGAACTTGTCAATCTCGGCTTGCATTTCCAGTTCGAGTAATGAAACTCGCCGGTTCTTGCGTGCGCTCCATGCCAGATAGCTAAAATGGCTGATCCCTTCTAAAACCGTCCACAAGTCCTTCAGTTGATTCGCGGTCAGCAATCTTAGCGGGTCATGGGCTTGCAAACGCGTGAGCAATTCGCTGTCGAGGAACACACTGATTGCAAGACCGTCAGAATCCTCCTGCAACAAAACTGTCTCCTCTGTATTTGCTAACAAGCCATCGCCGCCCAGCGCGCCGGCGACGCGTGGATCCGTTATCAAGAAATCAGCGACGTCGTAGCCAGGATCTACTTTATAGATATCACTCAGATGATTTTGTAGTTCCGAAATCATCAGTGACGAAATCGCTGTTTCGAATGACCGATAGGAACTACATCGTTTTGCCGCAACAGTGCAGCTGCGCGTTCACTACCCGTGCGTATCCATAGCTCGTAAGTGCGCAATAGATCAACGTCAGAAGATTCTCTTGCGCCGTCCCTAACTTCGTTCAACACGTCAACGACAATTTGAAACTTGCGCGCAAGCTCGGCAAATACATCCCCTAGAGCACGCCCATGCGCCGTGCCTCTGGTTTCATCGCAAAGTGAACCATAAGCACTCTCGCCCATGTGCACGTAGTAATCGACATCGACTGCCTGATGGACAAGCCCGTCGGCGAAAAATCCAGCAACAAACAAAGCTACATCTCCAATACGTTGCAAAGACTTATTTCTTTCGGTGGGTGTTGGCGCTTCAGATGCATCTGCCAGCATGATTGCCAGAGGCTTGAGGCCATAGGTGTCACCCTGATCCTCGTAAAATTCTTCAGACCGGGAAAACAAGGTGAGAAGGTTGACAACGTAGTGGGTAGCGTGCGGATCGACTCGGACCCGGTGTTTGTCAATCGCGGAGTCGACAGACTCGCGAAAAAAATCGCGCAGATTGTGTACCGGAACAACCCGGCCAGATCCTACACTTGCCGTCATATTTAAGTCTCATGCACGCAGAAGACCCTTCAAGGTATATCTTAATAAGACATTCCTCGTTGTGACAAGGTTCACGATAAGTACAATTTCGGTACAATGCTCTGCTAAGATTTACCAATAAGAATAATAATCAAAGGAGCAAAGCATGTTCCCGGTAGATTTATTGGCAAACGTAAATTGGATTGCCGTGACAGTTGCGACGGTTTCCGCGTTTGGCCTCGGCGGGTTGTGGTATTCGAAGGCACTATTCTCTAACAGTTGGTTGCAGGAAGTCGGGCTGTCAGAGGAAGCCATGAAAAGCGCACACGTTGCGAAAACATTCGGTGGAACATTTGCGCTGCAATATTTGGCCGCAACTGCACTTGCAATCACGATTGGTGCGGATGCTAGCTGGAAAATCGGGCTTCACACGGGACTGATGGTCGGTGTGTTCTGGATTGCGACAGCCTACGGTATTACGTATCTCTTTGAACAGCGATCCATGCGATTGTGGTTTATTAATGCCGGATACTACGTCGTGTTGTTTGCGATTATGGGAACGATCATTGGAGCAATGCAGTAGAGAAAAAAACTATCACCACATGTTGCGCAATTCACTTGCAACATCGATCTTTTTATTGCTTCTCGGCTTGAGATTAGCGCTGCTCGCAGCACCTCTTCCATAGAACGTGCGTTGCATCCGCTCCAACAGACTATCTGTCAAAAAGCGACTTCGAGCGCCGTAGACATGCTTATCACCATCGCGACGTTGTTGTGTGACGTGATACTTAAGAGGCGCAATCAAACTTAGCGATTGCTTCGCTCTTG